>JAXJTA010000297.1:0-4079 GCA_036309825.1 Eubacterium sp.
CGGTATCTGTACGACAAAGTGTGAATTTGATGCGATCCACCTCTTCCGCGAGAATCCGGAGTGCTCGACCATGAGAAAGAGCGAGGATAAGATGAAATATATCCTTCCGTACGCGCTCAAACAGGCGATCAACATCAAATTTGCAAAGAAAAAGTAAAGAATAAAGAATATGAGAAGCGCACCGGCCGGCTGCAAAACGGTCGGCCGGGGTGCACTACATCAACGAATTGAGAGAAATATGCACGAACTTGGAGTAGTTTTTCGAGTGGTAGAAGACCTGAAGGAAGTCGCGGCAGAGAATCATCTGACAGAGATCTCTTCCGTAACGATCAAGCTCGGCGAAGTTTCCACCGTCATCCCGAATCTTCTGGAGGATTGTTGGAAATGGGCGAGAAAGAGAGAAGACCTTCTGGTCAATACCGAACTCAAAATTGAAAAGATTCCGGCAATCACCCACTGTGATGATTGCGGACAGGACTACGAGACAGTGAAGTACGCGAAGGTGTGCCCGCACTGCGGTAGTGAAAAGACCTGGCTGGTGCAGGGAAACGAATTCATGATCAAAGAGATCGAAGTTCCCGAGCCGGAAGGTGTTGGTGAAGAGGATCCCCGGGCGGCAAGTGCAGACGCCTGAGAATTCATAAATAAGCAGGATAACCCGAGGGGGGCCCCTGTAAAAAAGAAAAGAGGGATTTAGAAATGTTATTTCAGTTGTACGGAGACAAAGCCTTATGGCAGATTCTCGGATGGGTACTTGTTTTTGCAGGTCTGATCATCATGAATGAGATCGGACGTCGTACAAAGATCGGCGGAGTTGCCGTATTCATTGTACTCCCGCTTGCATTAACCGTGTACTTCATCGCCATCGCAGTAGGAGCGGCGAACGGTGCAGAGTGGGCACTTAATAACCAGACCTACATCTACATGAACGGCTGGTTCCATTACGCAAAACTGTATGCGGCAGATATAGGCTGCGTAGGTTTCATTATGCTCAAATACAAATGGGGCATTGGTGCGAAGGACTGGTTCAAACCGTGGCCGTTCGTAATCGTAGCGATCAACATCCTCATCGCCGTTGCTTCCGATATGGAATCCGCGATCAACGGATTCGCTGCCGGCGGCATGGCAGGCGGCTGGTGGAAATCCACAGAGGACGTTTGGCTGTACGGCGGCTGGTGGAATGTAATCAACGCGATCGCCGGTGTTATCAACATCTTCTGCATGACCGGCTGGTTCGGCATCTATTCTTCCAAGAAGAACAAAGATATGCTGTGGCCGGATATGACCATCTGGTTCATCATTGCATACGATGTATGGAACTTTGAGTACACCTACTGCAACCTTCCGACACACACATGGTACTGCGGCGTTGCTCTGCTGCTTGCTCCGACCTTCGCGAACGCGCTTTGGAACAAGGGCGGCTGGATCCAGAACCGTGCAAACACACTGGCCATCTGGTGTATGTTTGCGCAGGTATTCCCGCTGTTCCAGATCACGGAGCCGTTCTCCGTTCTTCCGTCTCTGTACGGCGGAGCTGTTGCTAACGGCGTAACCGCATTCGATATGACAAAGATCAACACGGTCGAAGAGCTGACCGCTGCCGGTGTAACCGCGAACCCGACTGCACAGGGTGTCGTTGCGATCCTTGCATTGGCTGCTAACGTGATCTGCATTGCTGTCATCATCAAGAGATCCATCGAGCAGAAGAAGAACCCGTACACCAACGAGATCTTCAAGGGCACTCGTGATTTCGAACAGGCTATGGCAAGAAGAGCTTAATAGCTTTATTTATGGGGGAGGATGCTGCTTGCGGCATTCTCCCTTATCGATAGAGACCGGTTCATCCGAAGTATCCGGACCGCCGGGACACCCGGATATCCGAAGCATCCGGACCGCTAAGGCACCCGGATATACGAAGTATCCGGACCGCCGGGTATTCGAAGCGGGTGGGTCGATCTCTGTCGATAAGATAATGAAAGCATCGTATGTTGTCCCGGGGCGGCGGTAAGCTGTCAATGCGGGAAGCGGAAAAACGTAGATTCATGGCATTCTCAGAGGTAGGATAATGAAATTTGAGAAGATCACAGCTCCTTCCCAGAGGGAGTTATTTATTCGCAAGATGCAGGAGATGATCATCTCCGGCCAGTTGAAGATCGGCGAGCGGCTCCCCGCGGAGCGCGACCTCGCGGAATCGATGGGGGTCAGCCGTACCATTGTCAATACCGGCATTGCCGTTCTGGAGACGCAGGGCTTTCTCGAAGTTGTTCCGCGGCAGGGAATCTTCGTCGCCGACTATCAGAGAATGGCGAGCGTCGACACACTGAACGCAATCATGTACCTGAAGGGTGATGTGCTCAGTGATAATGATATCCGCTCGATCCTTGAGATCCGCTGGGCGCTGGAGCGCCTGACGATGAAGAACGCGATCGGACACGTTAATGAAGAACAGCTGCAGGAGCTGCGGGATATCGTGGAAAAGATCCGCGAGTCGCAGACACCTGCCGAAGCGACTGAGTATGCCTTCGAATTCCAGCGCCGACTGACCCAGATGGGCGGCAACCAGATGCTGGCGTTGATCATCGTATCCTTCCGCATCCCCTGCAAAGCCATGTGGATCCGTTTTTGCCGCATCTACGGCATCGAGACGTTGTATCAGCATACATTAAAGTCCTGGGAATATCTGAAGGCCGGTGACTACAATGCCGCGATCGGCTGGATCGAGACATTTTCGAAGGATGCCATCAGCGGTGCGTTTACGCTGTATGAGAAGGACTTGAGAGATAACGCCGAGTAGGGTATGATTTGCGGTGGAAGATAAGAAGAACAGCAAAACAGAAATACAGTACAGAAATATAGTACAAAAATACAGGAGAATGACCATGAACAAGAGAGAGATCGATATTCTGGACGTGAAGTCCGATGTGATCGCCGATAACGATCGCGAGGCGGGAAAAGTCCGCAAATATATGCGAGAGAAAAAAGTTTTTCTCGTGAACCTGATGGCTTCCCCGGGAGCGGGAAAAACAACGACACTTGTCCGCACGATCAATGCGCTGAAGGATAAATACAGAATCGGCGTAATGGAGGCAGATGTAGACAGCGATGTGGATGCAGCGACCGTTCAGGCGGCCGGCGCCAAAGTCATTCAGCTGCACACCGGCGGTTCCTGCCATATGGACGCGAACATGACCTTCCGCGGCATTGAGCAGCTCGGCATGGAGGATATCGATGTGCTCTTCCTTGAAAATATCGGAAATCTCGTCTGCCCGGCCGAATTTGACGTCGGCGCCGCTAAGAGAGTGGCGATCCTCAGTGTGCCGGAAGGTGATGACAAACCGCTGAAATACCCGCTGATGTTCCAGGTATGCGACCTGCTGATGATCGGCAAGATCGATGTCAAACCGGTCTTCAATTTCGATGAAGAAGCCTGCCGCAAATACGTGCGCGAGCTCAATCCGACCATGCCGGTGATCCCCGTATCCGCAAAGACGGGCGAGGGCTTTGATGCCTGGATCGACTGGCTGACGAAAGAAATCGAGGCATTCCGCGCAGCAGAAGTGTAAAAATGGATTGATAACGGGCGGGAAAATGCCCGGGAAGGATAGATACAGACCATGAAAATTATTGAATTAAATCGCAGCGTGACAGAGTCCAATGATCGCGATGCCGACGCGCTTCGCGCGAAAATGAAGGAGAAGGGCGTTCTGATGTTCAACCTCATGTCCTCTCCGGGATCTGGAAAAACGACGCTTCTGTCTCGTGTGATCCGTGACATGAAGGACAATACAAGGATCGGCGTGATGGAAGCCGACATCGCGTCGGATGTAGATGCGATCCGCATTGAAGAGATGGGCGCGAAGGCGATCCAGGCGCACACCGACGGCATGTGCCACATGGACGCCGGGATGACCGAGCGTGCCTTTGACGCGCTGGGAGATGAGCAGCTCGACATTGTTTTTCTCGAGAATGTCGGAAACCTGATCTGTCCGGCCGAGTTCGATACGGGAGCCGGCAAAAACATCATGATCCTCAGCGTACCGGAAGGCGATGACAAGCCGCTCAAATACCCGCTGATGTTC
>JAXJTA010000298.1:0-10008 GCA_036309825.1 Eubacterium sp.
ATCCATGGCCTGCGGTTTGTATTCCGTATGCGCGGTGCAGAAAATGATATTGAGGTTCGGAAATTCGGTCCGGAGATCCAGAGCGAGTGATACGCCGGCGGCATCGCCTTCCTTGTCGAACGGAATCTCGAGAAAAACGGCGTCGCAGGGATGCGCGCGAAGATGAGCTTTAGCCTTCCGGCAGGTCGCAGCGGAATCGATCTTCGCAAGCGGCGCGACGGCCCGGATGCAGTTGGCAAGATAGGTGCTGTCGGCTTTATCATCATCCAGAATCAGAATATGCAGTTCGGTCGTTTCGATATTCATGCTTACTCCTTATAGAAGAGGCGTGATGCGGCTAACGCGGCGATCGTACAGCGGCGATATCAGGAAAAATGACAGAGGACCCGCCGGAAAACTTCCGGGCGGGTCCTCTGTCGATTTCCGGATTCAATGAAAATAATCGGTGGGAATTACAGTTCCTTGCCGCTCAGAAGCTTGTAAGCTTCCTTATATTTCTCGATCGTTTTGTCGATAACATCCTGCGGCAGATTGTAATCACTGTCCGGATTTGCCTTTAACCAGTCGCGAACGAACTGCTTATCGAAGGACGGCTGACCGTGTCCCGGCTCATATCCTTCAACCGGCCAGAAACGGCTGCTGTCCGGCGTGAGCATCTCGTCACCGATCACAACATTGCCGTTCTCGTCCAGACCGAATTCGAACTTCGTATCGGCGATGATAATGCCGCGGCTCAGAGCGTAGTCGGCACATTTCTTGTAAAGCGCGATCGTGCAGTCGCGGATCTTCGTTGCGTATTCTTCGCCGCGTCCCGGGAACTCCTTCTCCAGAACCTCGATGCTTCTCTCGAAGCTGATGTTCTCGTCATGGTCACCGATCTCGGCCTTGGTGGACGGTGTGTAGATCGGCTCCGGCAGCTTGTCGCTTTCCCTCAGGCCTTCCGGCAGAGTGATTCCGCATACGGTTCCGTTCTTCTGATAGCTTGCCCAGCCGCTTCCGGTGATGTAACCGCGTACAATGCACTCGATCGGGAGCATCGTCAGTTTCTTGCAGAGCATGCTGTTTCCGTCAAACTGTTCCTGACGGAAGAATTCCGGCATCTCGTTTACATTGACACTGATCATGTGGTTCGGCACGATATCTTTTGTGAAATCGAACCAGAACTTGGACATCTGTGTCAGAACGGTTCCTTTTTTGCTGACTTTGTTCTTCAGAATGACGTCGAACGCAGAGATTCGATCGGTTGCTACCATGATCAGGTTGTCACCGGTGTCGTAGATCTCGCGGACTTTACCCTCTTTGATCGGTGTGAATTCCTTCATGCAAGTTCCTCCTCGTAAAAAACAATTTGTGACATCTATACCCAGTATAACGTTTTTTTTTCTAAACTCAAGAAAAAACAGAGCCGATATCGAAGGTTTCCGGTCTCCTCATGGTATTTCTTGACTTGCCTGCCGGAATGAATGATAATCAAGGGGAACTTTTTTATCGGAGGGGAAAGAAATGGCTTCACCAAAACAGAAACAGGAAATGACCCGGTCGAACCGCATCGTTGTGACCAGCATCGTCGGCATTATCGCAAACATCGTACTTGCTGTATTCAAGGTAATGGTCGGTACGCTCGCCAATTCGATCGCGATCGTTCTGGACGGCGTTAATAATATCAGCGACGCGCTTTCATCCGTCGTCACGATCATCGGCACAAAGCTCGCCGGCCGGGCGCCGGACAAGAAGCATCCGCTCGGCTACGGCAGGATCGAATATCTGACCTCGATGGTCATCGCGGTCATCGTCCTTTACGCCGGCATCACATCGATGATCGAATCGATCAAGAAACTGATCCATCCGGACGACACGACCTACTCCACGCTGACCTTTGCCGTCATCTGCGTGGCTGTCGTTGTGAAGCTTCTACTGGGATGGTATGTCAAGAAAGTCGGCAAAGAGGTAAAATCGGACGCGCTGATCGGATCCGGTGAGGACGCGACGCTGGACGCGGTCGTTTCGGTGGCTACGATGGCTGCCGCGGTCGGGTACCGTTTTTTCCATATCCGGCTGGAAGCCGTCGTCGGCATCATCATTGCCTTCCTGATCATCAAGGCCGGACTTGATCTGCTGAAGGAAGCGGTCTCCAACATGCTCGGAAACCGCATCGAGTCTTCCTTCTCCCGTGAGATCAAAGAGACGATCAAAAGCGTGAACGGCGTATCCGGTGCCTATGACCTGGTTCTGAATAACTACGGACCGGATTCGTACATCGGTTCCTGCCACATCGAAGTCAAAGATACGATGAGCGCCTTTGAGATCGAGAAGATCGAGAGGGAGATCGTGGAGAAGGTGGCGGAAAAGCACCGGATCATTCTGACCGGTATCAGCATCTATGCAAAGAACACAAAGGATGATGAAGCCGCGCAGCTTGAGAAAGAGATCCGCAAGATGGTCACTGCCCATGAGTATTGCAAGGGGATGCATGGTTTTTACCTGAATAAGGAGAAAAAATACATCCGCTTCGATGTTGTCATCGAATACAGCGCCAAGCCGAGTACCGAAGCGGTCGGTACGGCACTCTGGCAGGAAGTACAGAAGGCATATCCGGATTATCAGGTCCTCTTCCAGATCGACGCGGATATCAGTGACTGATCCTTACTTCATCAAAATTGCGTGCGGTGAATAAGAAGAATCATTAACATTACATACAGAAAACAAACGGAGGGATTCGACATGCGTAAAACAAAAATCATCTGCACCATCGGACCGACGAGCCAGAGCGAGGAGAAGCTTACCCAGCTCATCGACGCCGGAATGAATGTGGCACGTTTTAATTTTTCTCACGGCAATCATGAAGAGCACGGAGCAAAGTTCAAGACACTGCGCAAGATCCGTCTGGCGAAGAATAAACCGATCGCGGCGCTTCTGGATACGAAGGGACCGGAGATCCGTCTGCGTGATTTCGCGGCGGGAAAGGTCGAGCTGAAGGAAGGACAGGAGTTCACGCTGACGACCGAGGAGATCGCGGGAGACGAGACGAAGGCTTCCATCTCTTATAAAGGCCTTGTCGATGATGTAAAGCCCGGAATGAACATCCTGATCGATGACGGTCTGATCTGCCTTCTGGTCAATGAAGTAACCGATACGGAGATCCGCTGTACCGTAATGAACGGAGGACCCGTTTCGAATAAGAAGGGCATCAATGTGCCCGGCGCGGATCTGTCGATGCCGTTTATCAGTGAACAGGACAGAGACGATATCCTGTTCGGATGCAAGCTTGGATTCGACTTTATTGCCTGCTCCTTCACCCGTACTGCAGATGACATCCGCCAGATCCGCGAGATCCTGGATTCGCAGAACAGCAAGATGCAGGTCATCGCGAAGATCGAGAGCGTGCAGGGTGTGCGCAATCTGGATGAGATCTTGGAGGTCGTGGACGGAATCATGGTTGCCCGCGGCGACCTCGGCGTAGAGGTTCCGCTGGAGAATGTACCGGTTCTGCAGAAGAAGATGATCAAAGCTGCCAGAGCAAAAGGAAAAATCGTTATCACAGCGACACAGATGCTGGATTCCATGATGCATAACCCGCGTCCGACCCGCGCCGAGGCAACCGATGTAGCCAACGCGATCTATGACGGAACGACGGCGATCATGCTTTCCGGAGAGACCGCGAACGGTGCTTATCCGGTAGAAGCGGTAAAAACGATGTCCAATATCGCGGAGAAGGCGGAGCAGGATATCGACTATCGTGAGCGCCGCATTCGCTACTTCTCCCATGATAATGCAGACACCGGAACGACAGACGCGATTTCGCATGCTTCCTGTTCGATCGCCGAGGACATCGGCGCGTCCGCGATCATTGCGGTTACGATCTCCGGTTTCACGGCGTGGAGAGTTTCCCGTTACCGTCCGACCTGCGGCGTTGTGGCATGCACGACCAATCAGCGCGTGGCGAACCAGATGAACCTCCTCTTCGGCGTCATCCCGGTCATTATTCCGCAGCAGGATAACGAGGATGAACTCTTCGATACCGCTGTCGCGAAGGCGGAGAGCACCGGCATCATCAAAGCCGGCGACAAGGTCGTTCTGACGGCGGGTGTTCCGCTCGGAAGCTCCGGCAATACGAATATGATCCGTGTGCTGGAGATCGAGGAGTAAGCGGTCGATGGCAGTAAAAGCGGTTTATTTTGACCTCGACGGCACGCTGTACAGCTATAACCGGTACGATGCGGAAGCGAGAAAAGCGGTTGCCGCGTATTGCAAAGCGCAGTTCGGCCTTTCCGAAGAGGAGACCAACAGAAGAATCAGGGAAAGCATCGCCGCTGTAAAGGCGCGGCTCGGAAGCGGGGCGCCTGCCACACACAGCAGGCTGCTGCGTTTTCAGCATATGATGAAGGAAATGGGACAGGACGTTTTTCCCTATGCGCGCATTCTGTATGACATCTATTGGGAGACGATGCTGACCGGAATGACGCCGGAAGACGGCATGTGGCAGTTCCTCGCGGCGCTCCGCAGGAAGGGGATCCGCATTTATATCGCGACGAACATGACGTCCTATATCCAATATCGCAAGGTACAGAAGCTGGGCATCGAAAGTCTGGTTGAAGATCTGATCAGCAGCGAAGAAGCCGGGATCGAAAAGCCGGATGGCAGATTCTTCGGTTATTGCCGCGAGAAGGCTCGTCTTGCACCGGAAGAATGTGCTTTCATTGGAGATAATTATAAGTTCGATTATCTCGGCTCGACAGCGGCCGGCATGCGGGGAATCCTGTATGACCCGGACAGCCTCGCCAAGGAGCACACGGACGTGCCGGCGAATGTTCCGAGGATCAGGGACTTCCGGGACACGGAGAAAAATATGCAGTTGCTCGGAATAATGTAAAAATACAGTAAAATTCAGAAAATATACTCGGCGGGATTGACAAAGCGAAAGCGGTCAACCCCGTTTTTTTTGATGGTTTGCATAAATCGCAGGAAAACACAGGGGTTTTCTATTGATTTGTCCCGATTTTGTGCTATTTTTATGTAGGTGTCTGCAGATTATCTGCAGGCTTTCTTTTGGTACAAAGTACCGGGATGATCAGCGCGAAGGCGCATGATCCCGGGCTCGAAATATACGGGCAGCCGGGAGTACTGCGCTGTCCGGGCGGAAAGAAAGGGACATATGAAGATCAGATGTAAAATCGGAAAAACAAATTTCATCGGCGCGGCGATCTGCCTGGGCATCGGAATTGTTATGATGATTCTGACCCGCATCAATGTGCTTGCCTTGATCGGTTTCCCGATCGGCTTTCTGCTGGTCAGCAGTCTGCAGATCGAACTGAAGAAGGAGATTCCGTGGCTGTGGACGGCGATCCTTTTTCTCGGCGGAGCAGTATTTACGGAACTGTGCATGCAGATCACCATTCTGGATCCATCCTTCTTCATCCGGACGGGCTTTGATAAGCATGTACTGAATGTCCTGCTCGTCATGTCAATCTACTACCTGATCCATGCGATCATTAATAATACATCGAGAGCTGCAATCCTTTCCCACGTTATTCTCGAGGCATTTGCCTACGTGAATTATTTTGTTTATCTGTTCCGTGAGAATGAGTTTTCGTATGTCGACTTTGCTTCCATGGACACCGGATTTTCCGTACTCGGCTCGTATCGCCTGTCTCTCCATAACAGAGGCGCCTATGTGATCATGCTGAGCGTGCTTTTCATCACCTTCCTCTGTAAGCTGCACATTACCTATCAGAAAAAAGCCAGAGTTCGCATCATCGACCTTGTCGCGGCACTGGCCCTGTTCGGTATCGTCTGGTTCAGTTCGCAGTCGATCGAGACGCAGACCTGGGAGCAGAAGGGGTCGTATCGCAACGGTTACGCCCTGAACTTCATGCTCGGCATCCGCGACAGCTACATCGGTGCGCCGGAGGACTATTCCGAGGAGAAAATTAAGGAACTGGAGGAGACCTACGGTACGGCCGGCAATGAGAATCCGAACGTTTCTGCCAATGAGGAAGTACAGAAGCCGACGATCATAGCGATCATGGACGAGTCTTTTGCGGATCTGTCTGTTATCGGAGACCTGCAGACAAACCAGGAGGTCATGCCCTTCATCAGCTCGATGCAGGATAATACCATCAAGGGCTACGCGCTTTCTTCGGTTTTCGGGGCAAAAACGCCGAACTCGGAGTGGGAGTTTATGACAGGCAATTCGATGGCCTTCCTGCCGTCCGGTTCGGTTGTCTATGAACAGTACCTGAAATCGGAGCCGACCTCGATCGTTTCGACACTGAAGAACGAGGGCTACACTGCCGTCGCGATGCATCCGTATTTCTCCACCGGCTGGAAGAGAAAAACGAATTACCCGAAGTTCGGCTTTGACGAGATGTACTTCATGGACGATAACTACTTCGACCAGAACAACATCATGCGCACATACATCACCGATCAGGAAATGTTCAACAAGATCATTGACCGTTTCAATGCCAGACAGGAGGGGGAGAACCTCTTCCTCATGGGCATCACGATGCAGAACCACGGCGGTTACAAGGACTGGTACGCGAACTTCAATGAAGATGTCGCAACGACAAATACGATGTATTACAACGATGTCAACCAGTATCTGTCGCTGGCGCATCAGACGGATATCGCGGTGCAGAACCTCATCACATACTTCCAGGGTGTGGATGAGCCTGTCGAGATCATCTTCTTCGGCGATCATCAGCCCAGCCTTAATTCCTCGTTCTACTATGAGCTGAACGGAAAAGGTATGTCGGGTCTGACGGAGGACGAACTGGAGAACTTCTACAAGGTGCCGTTCTTTATCTGGACCAACTATGACTCGCAGTCTGTGGATATGGAGATCACCAGTCTCAACTATCTGTCGACGCTGGCACTTGAAAGAGCAAATATCGATCTGCCGCCGTACAATCAGTTCCTGGCGCAGATGATGCAGGAGATCCCGGCGATCAACTCGCGCGGGTACTTCTCCAAATCGACCGGAGGTTTTCAGTATATCGAGAACGCAGAGGGCGAAGAGGCGGAATGGCTCAGCGATTACGAGACGCTGCAGTATAATTCGATGTTTGATAAGAAGAACAGAAGTGAGGTGTTCTTTCCGTACATTACAGAACAATAAGCGGAGGACTCCCAACGCAAAGACGCTTGCGCTCTATTCGACTCGCAGCGGCACATAATGCACCAAAAGACGGTGCATAAGTGCCGGCGGTCTTATAAGCTTTGCTTATGGGAAGTCCTCCGCATTTGTGCAACGTATGCCGGACTCCCAACGCAAAGACGCTTGCGCTCTTATATGAATCGCAGAGACATGTAATGTACCGGAAGACGGTGCATAAACGGGGCGGCGATACCGATTCGGTATCGCCGCCCCGTTTCAAGCTTTCTGATGAAGAAGCGCGCCCGGAATTATCCTCGCAGCGACTTTTGGACTGAGTGGCTCAAATCCTTCCCTGTGATCATAGCCTGGAAGCCACGAGGGAAACGGAGCAAGAGGATATTCCGGGCGCGCAATTGCACCGTTTTTTTACAGTGTCAGGTCGCCGTCCTTGACCCAGCCGGCTTTACGGCAGAGCAGGTTGATGAGCGGCGTGATGACAGCGGGAAGCACGAAGCAGATCAGGATCAGACCTGTCCAGTCCATGGCTGTGATGCCCGCCTTGGCGCCGGATGCGATATCGGTGAGCCAGCCCTGGAAGACACCGATCTGACCGACGAAACCGCAGGTTCCCATGCCGGAGTCGATCGCCGGTCCGTTCATCTGCATACGGAAGAGGCAGGTGGCCAAGGGGCCGGTGATGGCGGAGGTTACGATCGGCGCGATCCAGATCCGCGGATTTTTGATAATGTTCGGCATCTGAAGCATCGAGGTGCCGATACCCTGCGATACGAGGCCGCCCCATTTATTTTCTTTGAAGGACATAAAGGCGAAACCGACCATCTGTGCACAGCAGCCTGCGACAGCGGCTCCGCCTGCCAGACCGGTAAGGCCCAGTGCCGCGCAGATCGCTGCGGAGGAGATCGGAAGTGTCAGCGCGATGCCGACAACGACGGAAACCACGATTCCCATCAGAAACGGCTGCAGCTCCGTTGCCCACATGATGAAGGTTCCGAGCATCATTGCCAGCTTACCGAGCGCCGGCGCAAGGAGAGCGGAGAGGGCGATGCCCACGCCGATCGTAACGAGCGGTGTCACCAGAATATCGACTCTTGTTTCGCCCGCGATCATTTTGCCGATCTCTGCCGTGATGATGGCAATGAAAAGGACAGCCAGCGGACCGCCTGCGCCGCCGAGCGCATTGGAGGCAAAGCCGACGGTGATCAGCGAGAAGAGGACGAGCGGCGGACACTTCAGGGCACGGCCGATCGCCGCTGCCATGGCGGGACCGCTCATAGCCATAGCCAGCCCGCCGACGGTATACTCCACGCCGGAGATCGTCGCAACCGGCGCGGTCAGGAAACCGATGTGGAAAAGCACACCGATTGTATTGATGATCGTGCCGATCAGCAGCGAGCAGAAGAGACCCTGCGCCATTGCACCGAGCGCATCGATGCCGTAGCGCTTCAACGAGATCTCAATGTCTTTTTTCTTGAGAAATGCTTTGAATTTGTTCATGACGGATTTGTTCCTTCCTTTCATTTCTGCCGGCCTTTGCCGGAAAAGGAGTGCCGATTTCCGTGTCATGACGAATGACAGATCAGCACCGACAACTGACAAGACAGCTGACAATGCAAATTATACACGGCGGAAATCGAAATTGTCAATAACTTCACAACTATTCGTGGGGTAAACCTATTCGATATGCTATAATACCTGCAGAATTGTTTTTATAGTGGGAACGGCAGACTGATGCCGCCTCTCGGGGAGTAAAGAAATGGAAATAAGTCTGGTCATTGCAAATAAGCTTTTGTCGATGCTGCTCATGCTGGCAGCCGGTTTCGTTATTGTAAAAATCGGTCTGGTAAAAACCTCGGACTCCAAGCCTCTGTCAAAGCTGATCGTATATCTGTGGATCCCATGCATGTGTCTTCATTCGCTGCAGGTCGATCTGAACAGGGGAGAGATCCGCGCATTTGCGGCGCTGACCGTTTTTTGCGCGATCGTGCAGGTGGCATGGATCGTGGGAGTGCGCCTGGTGCGAAAACCTCTGCACCTGGATGAGATCGACGAGACCTCGCTCATTTATACGAACTGCGGCAACCTGATCATGCCGCTGATCCTGATGACGCTCGGCGAAGAATGGGTCATCTACTCCATGGCCTACCAGATCTCCTTTAATATCCTGCTCTGGTCACACGGCGCGTCGACGATCCGCGGAGCGAAGGGAGTCGAGTGGAAGAAGATCCTCCTCAATCCCAATATCCTCTGCATCGCCGCGGGGCTCGTGATGATGGTGACGGGCTTTAAGCTTCCGGAGGTCATTGACACGACGCTGGCGTCCTTCGGCGCGATCGTCGGCCCGGTATCCATGCTCGTGATCGGAATGGTCATCGCGCAGTATGACCTGAAAAAAGTATTTACAAATGTACATGCATATCTGGTCACGCTGGGGCGTCTGGTGATCCTGCCGGCACTGACGATGCTTGTTCTCTGTCTGACAGGATTCCTGAGCACGCGGCCGGAATATGTGGATCCGTTTATGATCGGTTTTCTCGCTATCGCGGCACCGACGGCGGGAGCCGTGTCGCAGATCGCGGTGATCTACGACAAGAATGCCGGCGAAGCGGGGATCATCAACGTATTGACGAGTATCCTGTGCATCTTCACGATGCCGCTGATGATCCTGTTGTACACCGTGTTATTCAAGTGACAGGAGCAACCGCCCCGGGGACACTGTCATTTAGCAGAAGAAAACACCGAGAGGACGCTGTCATTCGCTGCGAAGCTGTACGCTTTCCAGTGACCGGTTGAAATCCTGCGTGTAATCGTACTTTCCGCCGGCGGTCTGCGCCAGATTGGCGACCACGAAGGTATCATTCTGATCATTGAGAACAACGGCAAAAACGGTGTTC
>JAXJTA010000299.1:0-6777 GCA_036309825.1 Eubacterium sp.
GCATATCTAGAGTCTCTGCCTCTGTCGTTTCTTATTACCTGCTATTATACACGCGCCGCCGGAAAGTGCGCAACTTATCTCCCGGCCTGACGGCGAATGCACCGCATGCCCTGCATGCCCTGCCCGCGTACCTTCTGCCCGATTTGAATTGCATAAATCTTGAAAGATAACAGTCGTTTATGCTATCATATAACAGTTGAAAAAAACGTTTTTCACACGGTCCTTGTGTGAATACCGAATAAAAAGGAGATCATCTATTATGGGAAATGTATCACCGTCCGCATGCATGGAAATCAAAGACGGCACGCATGTAGCAAAAATCGTACTGATGCCGGGCGATCCGCTCCGCGCGAAATACGTAGCGGAAACCTACCTCGAGAATCCGGTCGTTTTCAATGACGTCCGCAACATGCTCGGCTACACCGGCACCTTCGAAGGCGTTGAAGTATCCGGTATGGGCAGCGGCATGGGCATCCCGTCCATCGGCCTGTACGCGCACGAGCTCTTCAACTTCTTCGGCGTAGAAGGCATCATCCGCATCGGAAGCGCCGGCGGTGTTGCCGATACCGTAAACGTCCGTGACGTAGTCGTAGCCATGAGTGCTACCACGAACTCCGCTTACCCGTCCCGTTACGGTCTGCCGGGAACCCTTTCCCCGACCGCTGACTGGGCTATGCTTCGCGATGCTGTAAACATCGCTGACGAGATAGGTGTTCGCACCTCCGTCGGTTCCGTTTACTCCTCCGACTTCTTCTACTATCCGGATCCGGCCGTTGCCGAGAAGGAAAGAGCAGCCGGCCTTCTGGCGGTTGAGATGGAAGCAGCGGGTCTCTACACCGAGGCAATGTACGCGCACAAGAAAGCTCTCGCTCTCTTCACCGTATCCGATCATCTCTTCAAGCCGGAACATCTCACTCCGGAAGAGATCAAAACTTCCTTCAACGAGATGATGCTCATCGCGCTGAAGACCGCCGCAAAAGCAACCAAAGAACTGGAGAAATAAAAAAACATTTCTATTCTGATCTACGCTCGTTCGCGGAGCAGCCGGTACGGTCATCTACCGGTTCCGCTCCGCGATTTGCCAATACGCTTATTACCAAATCACGTTTCACCGATTCACATTTTACCGATTCTCTTTTACCACTTTACTTCTTACCGGTCCTTTTTTACCCACGAAATACTCTCATCTGTAATTTGTTTTCACATCATAAGTGTCGCTTGTCCGGCACGCATTTCACATCTGCGGATCCTGCCGCTTCAGAAAGGAGTTTCTATGTCTACAAATCTTAACCAATTGGAATACTTTGTCGTTCTCGCCGAGACGCACCACATGAAAAAAGCCGCGGAGTCGATCTACATCAGCCAGCCCTCCTTAAGCGCGGCGGTCACCCGCTTCGAACAGGAATATAACTGCCCGCTCTTTACGAGAAGCGGCCACCGCTTCGATCTGACCGAGGCCGGCACCATCTTCTACCACCATGCCAAGCAGATCCTTCGGGACGCGCAGGATATGCAGGCACACATGAAATCCTACACGCAGAAGCGCGAGAAACACGTGATGATCGGAATCAGTCCCGATCTTCTGCCGGACCGCTACCCGGCCATCGCCAGTGACTTCCTGCGGCTGCCGAAAAACAAAAACGCCGGTATCGATGTACGCTTCGATCCCGGCCGCCCCGAGGTGCTCTTCCGCCGGCTTGAATCCGGCATCGATGATTTTCTGATCTACGCCGACACCGCGCTTCCGCCCGCTTCTCCATCAACCGTCAGTCACGATTTCCCCGATTCATCCTGCCTCTTCAAACCCGGTCAGTACACCGACCTGTACACCGACCTGTACGCCGGTCTATCCTCCGTCTCGGAATCCTCCGCAATCTACGATTTCTACAAGGACTACCGTCACGATGCCTCGAGCGTCTTCTCACAAAAACTAAATGAACAGATCCTCTGCCTGCAGCCCTACGTTTTTGCAAAACCTGTAAATTTCCCCTGCTCCTCCGTCTGCTGGAGTGATCTCGAAGGTGTCCCGCTCATCGGCTATCTTGAGGGCTCCGCACATGACCTGTATCTGACAGCCCGCCTGAAGCAAGTCCTTCCCCTTCACCACGAACCGGAATACGCTTCCCGCATGCCGAATACCGACCTGATCCTCCGTCTCGTAGAAACCGAGTACGGCTGTGCCATAATCCCCTTCTATGATCATTTGCGATCCTATCACGTCACCCTCCTTCCTCTTCCCGGAAACGGAATCAGCCGCAAGATCTCCCTCTACACGCAGAAAGGCCGCACCCTTTCGGATACGGCCTCACGCCTTATTCACTATATAACCGCTGCCCTCTCGGACGATCACGCCGACGATCCGTCATGTGTGCCCGCCGATCGCACCGATGATTCATCATGCGTGCCGGCCGATCGCTGCGCGGACGAGCTTACAGGCAGTCTTCCAGACCTTCCTGATCGAGAATGACCAGCCGATTTCGGGTTCTTATTACGGTTGTCAGACCGCCCTCTTACATATCTTGACAACAGCATATTTACTGCTATAATGTAGCCAAACGGAGAGTCCTGCCGTTAAGTGGAATCGATAAAAGCGTTATTTCGCTGATTGGGAAATAACAAGAAAATGGCTATGTGAGCGATCACATAGCCATTTTCTTTTTCAGGAGGTTCCGTGAACAGAGAATTTGTTGTACCACCATAGCTTCCCGGCGCGAGACGACAACAAATTTCCCTAAATCTTGCTTTTTTGTTGTCTCGCCAGGACTTCCCGGACGATTGCACTGCACAAGCCACACTTTTTGGCAAAACCGAGAATCCCGATGCCTTTAAACAATGAAAATTTCTGCGTTATACATCGAAAATCAACTTTACGGTACTTATCGCTGATTCAGCTCTGAAAGATTGGGTGAATCTGCATCGATAATACGAATCAAGAAGATTTCCGATTCATCCAATTCCTGAAAGCAACACTTTTCCCGAGATCATACATCGATCGCCGTCAAATTTCTTTCATTTCGATGCCCGGCATATCTTCCCGGCGCGGGAGGACAACAAATTCCTCTGAATCTTGCTTTTTCGATGCCCCGCCAAGGACTTCCCGGCGCGGAAAGGCAACAAATTCCCCTGAATCTTGCTTTTTTGTTGTCCCGCCGCCGAAAAAAGATTTAACCCCTTACTCCGTTGTGCACTCGAGCACGACGGCGCTTTCCGGTTCGAGATGCATCCGCAGGATTCCGGACGTTGCGATGAGCTCCCGTTTCTCAGTGGAGAAGCCGAATTCATCGGTGGAAAGGACCTGTGTCAGCGTCTTCTCCGGAACGAGACGGGAAAGTCCGGCCGGCCAGATCGGCGCCTCCAGCTCGTAGGCTGCCATGCGGTTATTAATGGCAATGATCACATGTTCATTCTGATTAAAGCGTGCATACACGAGCACATTATAATCACAAAACAGCAGGACAACGGAACCGGTCCGCAGAACCTCACGCTCTTTATGCAGAGCGATCGCCTCTTTGTAGAAATGGATCAAGTTCTGATCTTCCGTTCCCCAGGGATAAGTCCTGCGGTTGTCCGGATCGGTAAAGCCGCAGACGCCCGCTTCATCACCGTAATAAACGGTCGGCGCACCCGGCCATGTCATCTGCATGACAACGCCTTCTCGCAGAATTGCCGGATCAACATCCTCTTCCGCCGCCTGAGATCCGAGCGACTGTACACGTCCGACCTTATGATTTGTCCTCGTAAGGAAACGGGAATGATCGTGATTATCCAGCTCGTTCATCGAAGTCAGAAGGGACGGCATCGTGTAGGACGCCATATGATAACGCATCGCATCCCGGAAGCTGTCGGCATTGCCGAGCAGATCTTCGCGGTACGAGTCACTGTGTTTTTCCATACCGGTCAGGAACCAGGAAATCGGCTCCATGAAGGCATCGTAGTTCATAACGGTGTCCCACTGATCGCCGGCAAGCCAGGCATCCGCGTCTCCGTAATGTTCCGCCAGGATTATCGCCTCCGGATTTGCCGCCTTGACCGCCTTGCGGAACTTCCGCCAGAACTCATGATTAAATTCCGAAGAATGGCCCAGATCGGCAGCCACATCGAGTCGCCAGCCATCCGCATTAAACGGCGGCGATACCCACTTGGCGCCGATAGCAAGGACTTCGTTCATCAGCTCCTCGGAGCCCTCATAATTCAGCTTCGGCAGGGTCTCATGTCCCCACCAGCCGTCATACTGATCGTTGTACGGCCAGTGCCCTCCCTCGGCAAAGGTGAAATAGTTATGGTACGGACTGTCTTCCGCCACATAGGCACCTTTTTCATAGCCCTTTGCATTTTCATACAGGCGCTCTCGATCCATCCACTTATTGAAAGAACCGCAATGGTTAAAAACGCCGTCGAGGATCACGCGGATGCCTCTCCTGTGTGCCTCTTCGACCAGCTTGGCAAAAAGCGCGTCGCTCGCCTCCAGGTTTCTCTTGTCCGTTACACGGCTGATAAACTTACGCGCGTGAGAATTGTTATTGTCTCCCGGATTCAGGAGAAGTTCCTCTTCCGTCACGATTTTGCCGAAATGCGGATCGATATGATCGTAATCCTGGATGTCGTACTTGTGATTCGACGGCGATACGAACAGCGGATTAAAGTAGATGACCTCTATGCCGAGCTCCTGCAGATAATCCATCCGCTCCAGCACGCCCTTGAGATCACCGCCATAGAAATTGCGGACATCCATATTTTCCGGCACCTGATACCAGTTCGCCACCTTCTTTACCGGCGCATTAATATAGGTGTACTCCCCGT
Source organism: Eubacterium sp. (assembly GCA_036309825.1). Lineage (GTDB taxonomy): Bacteria > Bacillota > Clostridia > Lachnospirales > Lachnospiraceae > Bilifractor. The sequence goes on from JAXJTA010000299.1 coordinate 4,801, forward strand.
TGATCACATCATTCGTTGTGTCTCCGTTGCGGAACCGGTCGGTATAGATCTGATACATGACGGCTCCCTTTGCCCAGTTCGGAGTATGAAAGCCCGGAATAATGCGAAAAACGTAATTCTTCGGCTGTTCATGGCTTAAGCCGAGACAGCTGTAATAACATACCGTATTGCCCAGCTGGATCTCAAAGAAATAGGAAAAAGTCTCTTTTCTCATCCGGATCTTCGCACTGTAATAGTCAAAATCCTGTTTAGAGGAAGTATGCTCCATTCTCACACGGATCGACTTACTGCACAGAAAAACTGCGTCGGCGTTATTTTTGGCTGTGCGGAATCGGATCTCCACTTCTTCGCCCGGATCCGGCTCCATCGGCGACACGAACATCTCCGTTCCGTCATGATAAAGAGCTTTCTTCTTTAATAACGGGCGCATGCGCATCATGTAATCACGTTCTCTGCTCAGATTATTCATACGATAGTTCCTTTCTTTTTGACCAACCGATCATGTATTGCCCTATGACTATACAACAAAAGTTCCGTTTCTGTGAACCCTCAATATCAAGAAAACATCCGAAAAATAACAAAAGTAGTTCGAAGACTTCGGAAATGTAAAAAGGCGACCCTTTCGGGCCGCCTTTTTGGAGAAGGTATTTCTCTTATGGGGTGTAGCAAAAACTATATAATGTATTGGGGGATTTTACAGTAATTATAGTAGCATAGGTCTGACCAAAAGTGTGCACAAACCTTACAATGTTTCTTGCGTTTTTTTATAAGAATAGCACAAAGAAATCACTGTATTTTCCCCGATCTGCCCTCATCACTTCCCGGAACCGCCTGTTACCTCATCGTCGGCTACAACGGCTTCACTTGCGGCACCGCCTCTTGCGGCTTCTTCTTCGAAGATTGCCTCGAACTCGGTGCGATTCAGCTTTTCCTTCTCGATCAGGCGCTTCGCGCACTCATCGAGAACGAAGCGATGCTCGGTGATCAGACGCTTTGCTTCGCTGTGGCAATTCTCGATCAGTTCCTTGACTTCCTCATCGATCGTGGCAGCGACCTTCTCACTGTAGCTCTTGGTGTGACCCCAGTCGCGGCCGATGAAGACCTCATCCGAATCATCGCCGTAGGTGACAAGGCCGAGCTTCGTCGACATACCGTATTTCGTAATCATGGCTTTCGCGGTATTGGTTGCCATCTTGATATCCTGAGAAGCACCGGTCGTGATATCATCGAAGATCAGCTCCTCCGCCACACGGCCGCCCAGATCCACGATGATCTGCTGGATCATACGCCCGCGCGTATTGAACATATTGTCCTTTTCCGGCTGCGGCATCGTATAGCCGGCAGCTCCCGGTCCCGTCGGAATGATCGAAACGGTATAGACCGGTTCCATATCCGGCAGTACGTGGAAGAGGATCGCGTGTCCCGCCTCGTGATAAGCGGTGATCCGCTTCTCCTCGTCGGAAATGATGCGGCTCTTCTTCTCCGTTCCGATACCGACCTTAATAAAGGATGCCTGAATATCTTCCTGACTGATGTAGGATCTCCCCTGCCCCGCGGCACGGATCGCAGACTCATTCAGCAGATTCTCGAGATCGGCTCCCGTAAAGCCCGCCGTCGTCTGCGCGATCTGCTTCAGATCCACGTTATCGCCGAGCGCCTTGTTGCGCGCGTGCACCTTGAGGATCGCCTCGCGTCCCCGTACATCGGGAGCGCTGACCATGACCTTCCGGTCAAAACGGCCCGGACGCAGGATCGCCGGATCAAGGATGTCGACACGGTTCGTCGCCGCCATGACGATGATGCCCTGATTAACGCCGAAGCCATCCATCTCAACGAGCAGCTGGTTCAGCGTCTGCTCTCGCTCATCGTGGCCGCCGCCCATGCCGGTGCCTCTCCGTCTGCCGACCGCATCGATCTCATCGATAAAAACGATGCACGGTGCGTTTTTCTTCGCATCCGCGAAAAGGTCACGAACAC
>JAXJTA010000300.1:0-4059 GCA_036309825.1 Eubacterium sp.
CCGGGAGGATCCTCGCAGCGACGCTCTGCACGAAATCCTTTTATTGAATAACGTATCAGCCATTCCGCTTAAGTATCTTTATTTATACCGTTTTCAGTTAAAGCAGCAAATGGCAGAACCGGGAGGATCCTCGCAGCGACGCTCTGCACGAAATTCTTTGATTGAATAACGTATCAGCTATTCCGCTTAAGTATCTTAATTATACCGTTTTCAGTTAAAGCAGCAAATAGCAGACCCGGGAGGTTCCTCGCAGCGACATTTGGAAATATAAATTCGGCACAGTAAAATTCCTCTGGCTCCGTTTCCCTCGCTCTTCTCAGAAAAGCTTCGAAGAGCTCAGTCCAAATGTCGCTGCGAGGATATTTTACTGTGCCGAATTCTTTGTGATTCAATCAAATAAAATAATTGTTGACCAGGGCATCGCTCCAGCCCTTCAGGTCTTCGAGTGTGTACTTGTCCACAACATCGGAGATCGCTTCGTTGAGTTCTTTCCAGACGCGAAGTGTCACGCAGGATTGAGCGCGATCACAGGTGTTTTCGTCGGTAGACAGGCATTCCACCGGAGCAAGACTTCCTTCGGTCAGTCGGAGGATCGAACCAACCGTGTAGTCTGCCGGTTTTCTCGCCAGGCGATAGCCGCCCTGCGGGCCGCGAACACTGATCAGGAAATTTGCGCGCACCAGTACAGATACGATCTGTTCCAGGTATTTCATGGAGATTTCCTGTCTGGCGGCAATATCTTTGATCCGGACGGGATCTCCGTTATCGTTCTGTGCGATGTCCAGCATCATGCGCAGCGCGTACCTTCCTTTAGTAGAAATCCTCATGACAAATTCCTTTCTAAATGTCCCCCCTGCTGTGATGGTTGCAGGGGGAAGCATTAATTTTTGATTATTTTACTGCTTCGAATGCCTCTTTCAGATCTTCGATGATATCGTCGATATTCTCGGTACCGATGGACAGACGAATGGTATTCTGCTGAATGTTCTGATCAGCAAGCTCAGCCTCGTTGCACTCGCTGTGAGTGGTGGAAGCCGGATGGATAACCAGAGATTTTACATCTGCTACGTTTGCAAGCAGAGAGAACAGTTTCAGATTATCGATCCAATCCTTTGCTTTTCTCGCATCACCCTTGATATTGAAGGTGAAGATGGAACCGCCGCCGTTCGGCAGATATTTCTTGTACAGTGCCTGCTGTGCCGGATCGGTGGATGCTTCCGGATGGCTGATGGACTCAACTTCCGGTCTGCTCTGCAGGAATTCGATAACTTTCTTGGTGTTCTCTACCTGTCTCTCTACACGGAGGGAAAGGGTCTCAAGTCCCTGAAGGAAGATCCATGCATGAACCGGAGAAAGAGTTGCGCCTGTGTCACGAAGCAGGATCGCGCGGATATAGGTAGCGATAACAGCCGGAGCAGTGTCCTTCGCGAAGCTTACGCCGTGGTAGGACTCGTTCGGCTCTGTGAGCCACGGCCATTTGTCGGAGGAAGCCCAGTCAAACGTACCTGCGTCGATGATGACACCGCCGATGGTGGTTCCGTGTCCGCCGATGAACTTGGTTGCGGAATGAACAACGATATCAGCGCCGTACTCGATCGGTCTGATCAGATACGGTGTAGCAAAGGTGGAGTCAATGATGAGCGGAAGACCGTTCTTATGTGCCAGCTCAGCCCATTTCTCAATGTCTACTACTTCACCGTTCGGGTTGCCGAGAGCCTCGATGTAAAGAGCTTTGGTGTTCGGCTTGATTGCAGCTTCTACCGCTTCGTAGTCGAACGGATCAACGAATGTTGTCGTTACGCCGAAATCTACGAAGGTGTGTGCCAGATAGTTGTAAGTTCCGCCGTAGATGTTCTTTGCGGAAACGATGTGGTCACCTGCGTGAGCAACAGCCTGGAACGCATAGGTAACAGCTGCGGCACCGGAGCCTACTGCCAGAGCGGCAACGCCGCCCTCAAGTGCAGCCATACGTCTCTCGAATACATCCTCGGTCGGGTTGGTCAGACGGCCGTAGATGTTGCCTGCATCCTGCAGAGCGAATCTTGCAGCAGCATGATCACTGTTTCTGAATACGAAGGAAGATGTCTGGTAGATCGGAACGGCTCTGGAATCGGTAACCGGATCCGGTGTCTCCTGTCCTACGTGAAGTGCAAGAGTCTCAAATTTTAAGTTTCTATCTTTTAATTCGCTCATGTTTTCTCCTTACCCGGAAGTCCTGCTTCCGATCATAATTAATATAGATGAATTGTACTATAATCCATATCAGATTACTAGTATTTATCAGTTCCGTTTTTCGAAATTAGTTCTCGAAGAGTGCTGTGGAGTAGTATCTGTCACCGCTGTCCGGAAGCAGAGCTACGATCGTCTTGCCTTCGTTCTCCGGGCGCTGTGCCAGCTGAATAGCTGCCGCAAGAGCCGCACCGGAAGAAATTCCTACGAGAACGCCCTCGAGATGAGCAAGCTCTTTGGAGGTTGCGAACGGAACCTCGTTGTCGATGGTGATAACTTCATCATAAATCTCTGTATCCAGAACTGCCGGAACAAAGCCTGCGCCGATACCCTGGATCTTGTGCGGTCCGCCGTGTCCCTCGGTAAGTACCGGCGATGTTGCCGGCTCTACGGCCACGATCTTGACGTCTGCCTTCTGCTCTTTGAGGTATTTACCGGTTCCGGAAAGGGTTCCGCCTGTGCCTACACCTGCAACGAAGACATCGACCGCACCATCGGTATCGTTCCAGATCTCCGGACCGGTTGTCAGGTAATGTGCCTTCGGGTTAGCCGGGTTGTCAAACTGTCCGGTAAGGACCGCACCCGGTGTAGCTGCAACGATCTCTTTTGCCTTTGCGATCGCACCGCTCATGCCCTTGCTTCCCTCTGTCAGAACCAGCTCTGCACCATAAGCTTTGAGGATGTTTCTTCTCTCAACACTCATGGTCTCCGGCATGGTAAGGATTACTTTGTATCCCTTAGCTGCCGCAACAGATGCAAGGCCGATACCGGTGTTGCCGGAGGTCGGCTCTACGATCGTAGCGCCCGGTTTCAGTTTTCCGGATTCCTCAGCGTCCTCGATCATTGCTTTCGCGATACGATCCTTAACGCTTCCTGCCGGGTTGAAGTACTCAAGCTTTACAAGCACTTTTGCCTTGAGGTCATATTTCTTCTCAATGTTGACAACCTCTACGAGAGGTGTGTTTCCGATAAGTCCGATGGATCCCTGATAAACTTTACTCATTGTTTTGTTCTCCTTTTTTATCCGTTTTTATTTGTTTGTTTACTGGTTTGTTTTTCTTTTCTTATAATTCCTAGCTGATAAATAGGATTATAGGGGTTATTTCCGAGTTTGTCAATAGGATAATTATGATTTTTCAAAAAAAGTTTTTTCCATTCCGCAGATAACAAAAAGGACCTTCGCCGCTCCAGTCGGAGTCACGCGAAAGTCCTTCTTCCATTCGTTCTATTTTTCGATTACCCTCTTCGAAATCGGCCGACCTCTTTCGGTTGGGTCATGCACTTCCATTCGGGTCATGCTCTTCCATTCGGGTCATGTTCTTCCATTCGGGTCATGCTCTTCCATTCGGGTCATGTTCTTCCGATTAGAGCGGCATATTGTGCCGCCTTACTCACCCACGTCCTCGTCTTCGACGTTTTCGCCGGCGAGTTTGAGAATATCGGCTGCCTCTTCTTCCGTAATATTCATGAAATCCGCAGCCTCATCCAGGTATACCTTGCGGCCGAGCTCCTCCTTGAGGATCTCGATCCCGTCCTTAAAATCTTCGACCTTCTCCACCATCCGCTTGTCACGGGCGTGCACGTCGGTCTGTTCTTCCAGAAGCGCCTGCAGATTACCGCGCACGATCGAGAGGATCGCCTCTCTTCCCGCCTCACGGTCATTCAGAGGCAGACTGTCAGCCTTGTCCGCTGCCAGTACCAGAGCCAGATTTCCCTCCTGAATCAGGTCCTGGAGAAAAACGCCTTCCCGGTACATCTTCTGTGCGAGCTCGCAGACCGCAGGCATCAAAAGCTCCGTGATCCGCCGCTTGGCAGTCACATCCCCGCCAC
>JAXJTA010000301.1:0-2759 GCA_036309825.1 Eubacterium sp.
GACATTTTATCGGAAGCGGGAACAGATGCCGAGATCGTTGACCTGAAGGGCGCAACGATCGTTCCGGGCTTTAACGACAGCCATATGCACCTGCTTAATTATGCATATTCCCGCACAAAAATCAACTTTGTAGGAAAAGACTCGATCAAGGAGATCCAGGAGACAGCCAGAGAATATCTGCGGGAGCACCCGCCGGTGGATGGCGGCTGGGTCCTTGGTTCCGGCTGGAACCACTACTCCTTCCCCGAGAACCGTATGCTGAACCGCCAGGATCTCGATGAGGTCTGTGCCGATCATCCGATGGTCTGGACACGCTGCTGTGAGCACACCGTTGTCTGCAACACGCTGGCGCTTGAGAAGATCGGTATCACCGACGACACGCCGAATCCGGAAAGCGGCATTATTATCCGCGACGAGGAAGGACACGCGACCGGTATTCTTCAGGAAACAGCCCGCTATCTCGCTTACGGAAAGCTCCCGGATATGAGCGTTGAAGAGATCAAGGCGATGCTCGCCGAAACGATGGATTACATGTCCGCGTTCGGTATTACCTCCGTTCAGTCCGAGGATTTCGAGACCTTCTCCTCTAAAAACTGGAGAAATGTTATTCAGGCTTACCGGGAACTTGAAGCGGAAGGCAAAATGAAGATCCGCGTTACGGAGCAGTGCTGTCTGCTCACGCCGGAACGCTTCAACGAATTCCTTGCCGAAGGCCATTACCATGGCGAAGGAAGCGATCTGTTCCGCATCGGACCGTTAAAGCTCTTCCTGGATGGTTCCATCGGACCGCGTTCCGCTTATCTGACGCAGGAATACAGTGACGATCCGGGCAACTTCGGTGTACAGGATTTCCCGCAGGACAAGCTCAACGAGATGGTAAACCTCGCGCAGGCGAACGGTTTCAACGTTGTCTGCCACGCCATCGGCGACGCGGCTATGCTGCAGGGTCTCGAGGCTTTCGCCGACGCGAAGAAAAATCATCCGCTCGAAGGTGTCCGCAACGGTCTGATCCATGTACAGATCACGACCAATGAGATCATCGACCGCATGAAGGAGGACGGCATCATCGCCTATGCGCAGCCGATCTTCGTCAACTCCGATATGCACTGTGTGGAAGGCCGCATCGGTGCGGAGCGCATGGCAACCTCCTACGCGTTCAAAACGATCCGTGAGAAAGGTATCGTCGAACCGTACTCTTCCGATTGTCCGGTTGAGTCCTGCAATCCGGTCGACAGCCTGTATGTATCCGTCAATCGCAAGGATCTGAACGGTTATCCCGAGAACGGTTCCTGGCATCCGGAAGAAAAACTCAGCGTCGAGCAGATGCTGCAGGGCTTCACCATCGACGGTGCTTACGCTTCCTATGATGAAGACAGGAAGGGTTCCATCGAGGCAGGCAAGCTCGCCGACTTCGTTGTTTTCAATCTGGATCCGACAGCGATCGATCCGGAAGACCTTCTGTCCGTAAAAGCACAGGCAACCTATCTGGGAGGCAAGTGCGTATCTTCCCGTTCCTGATTGTTTTCCGAAAAGCGTTCTGTGAATTCCGCAGATATTTACCCACAGGAAGCAGACGTTTTTGACGGTATGCAATATAAAATATGAAAAAAGGAGAAATGACACACAATGGGTAAACTGAGAGAAAAAATCGCCAAAGCCGACGAGAAGCTTCAGCTGAATGAAGAAGCCTTTCGTCCGAGCGGATGGGTCGTTGCTGTTGTACTGATCTTCCTGATCGCCGCAATGAGTACATCCATCTTCCTGTTCGAGCAGCATCTTCACATCACCATGCTGATCTGCATGGGATTCACGATCCTGCTCCTTGTCCTTGACGGCTGTTCCTACTCAAAGATCGAGAAGGCCATGCTTCACGGAGGTCTTCTGGTAATCCCGACACTGCTGGTACTCTTCTGTATCGGTGCGCTGATGGGTTCCTGGATCGCAAGCGGAACTGTTCCGATGATCATCTACTGGGGTCTGAAGCTGATCAACCCGGCAGCCTTTCTGGCAACCGCCTGCATCGCCTGCATGATCACCTCTCTCGCAACCGGTTCTTCCTGGTCAACCGTAGGAACCGTCGGCGTAGCGCTGATGGGTGTCGGCCTCGGCCTGAATATCAACCCGGCCATGACAGCAGGTGCCGTTGTATCCGGTGCTGTTTTCGGTGACAAGATGAGCCCGATGTCCGATACGACCAACGTAGCTCCGGCCGTTGCGGAGGCGGATATCTTTGATCATATCAAGGCTATGATGTTTACCGGCGGCCCGGCAATCGTGATCGCCCTTATCATTTATGTAATCATGGGTATCAATCATCAGGGTGATGTCGATTCCGCTACCATCGACGCGATCACTTCCGCTCTGAAGACCGGTTTCCATCTGAACGCATGGACACTCGTTCCGATCGTTGTTGTATTTGTTCTCGCTATCAAGAAAGTTCCGGCTTTCCCGACACTGCTGATCTCCGGTCTTCTGGCCGCGGTTATCGCACTCTTTGCGCAGGGTTCCGGCTTTGTCAACATCCTTTCCGTCATGGAAAACGGCTTCGTCTCCGAGACAGGCATCGCCGAGATCGACAAGCTGCTGTCCCGCGGCGGTATCTTCTCTATGAACTATAACGTAACGCTCAGCGTTATTGTAATGGTTTACGGCGGACTTCTCGAGAAATGCGGTATCCTCGCAGTCTTCCTCGATAAGATCAAAGGTCTTACCAAGACTGTCGGCACACTGGTTCTTACCACCGTTATCACCGAGATCGC
>JAXJTA010000302.1:0-7162 GCA_036309825.1 Eubacterium sp.
AAGTAGAAGAGAACGCTTCCTGCGCAGACGCCGCTACCGACCTGGTAGGACAGGGCTGCAACGTTATTATCGCGAACAGCTACGGCCATGAGACATACATCGATCAGGTTGCCGCGGACTATCCGGAGGTTACCTTCGTATCGATGACCGGTGACTTCGCTGCGATCAGCGGCAAGGACAACTTAAAGAACGCATTCACCGATGTCTATGAGAGCCGTTATGTATCCGGTGTTGTTGCCGGCATGAAGCTTCAGGAGCTTCTGGACAACGGTACGCTTTCCAAAGAGACACAGCCGGACAGCTTCGATGCAGACGGTAATGTCAAGATCGGTTATGTAGGCGCATTCAACTACGCAGAGGTAGTATCCGGCTACACCGCATTCTATCTCGGCGTTAAGAGCATCTGCCCGAACGTTGTTATGGAAGTTAAGTATACCAACTCCTGGTTCGATATCGACAAAGAGAACGCTGCCGCACACGCACTTGTCGCAAACGGCTGTGTGATCATCGGACAGCACGCAGACTCCACAGGTGCTCCGGCAGCTGTAGAAGAAGAGCTGACCAAGAACGGCAAGATCGCTTACTCCGTTGGTTACAACGTAGACATGCTTGCTACCGCTCCGACAGCTGCTCTTACATCCGCTACCAATAACTGGAGCGTATATTACAAATATCTCTTTGACTGCATGATCAGCGGCGAGCCTGTAGATGCCGACTGGGCTGCAGGCTACAATGAGGGCGCGGTTGGTATTACCGCTCTCGGTGAGTCCGTTGCGGAAGGTACGGCCGATAAGGTTGCCGAAGTTGAAGCTGCCATCAAGGACGGTTCTCTTCATGTATTTGATACCTCCACATTTACGGTAGACGGCGCTGCTGTTACAGAAGCACCGATCGATCTGTCCTACATGGATTACAGCAAGGATCCGGCTGAAGTTGTATATGCCGGTGAGACAAAAGACGCGATCGAGAAAGATGGCGATGTATCCTACTTCTCCGAGTCCACACTTCGTTCCGCACCGTACTTCCTGCTGAAGATCGACGGAATCACGGAGGATGCTGAAGCAGTTCAGTAATCGGACGGATACCGATATATGAATTTACGGAAAAGAAGAGGGAGTTTAAAAAACTCCGTCTTCTTTTCTTTCGTTTAAGGTGTATAGTATATATATATTGTATGAGGCTGTATCGTTTGTTTAATTTTGAAATGAGGAGGAATACCCGGTGGAGAATGCGATCGAATGCAGGCATATAACAAAGGTATTCGGAAAGATCGTCGCAAATAAGGATGTATCCATGGATATCCGTCACGGAGAGATCCTGTCCCTGCTCGGCGAGAACGGCAGCGGCAAGACGACCCTGATGAATATGATATCCGGTATCTATTTTCCCGACAGCGGAGAGATCCTGGTAAACGGAAAACCGGTGGAGATCCGCGATCCCGGTGACGCCTATAAGCTGGGAATTGCCATGGTGCATCAGCACTTCAAGCTGATCGATGTATTTACCGCACTGGAGAATATCGCGCTCGGCCTGAATGACGGCAAAAAATTCGATCTGAAGAAGATCAGGGAAGGCGCGCAGAAGATCTGCGACCGCTATGATTTTGACCTGGATCTGAACCAGAAGGTCTACGAGATGAGCGTATCCCAGAAGCAGACACTGGAGATCGTCAAGGCACTTTATCGCGGCGCCGATGTCCTGATCCTGGATGAGCCGACAGCGGTACTTACCCCGCAGGAGAGCGACAAGCTCTTCGATGTCATCCGCAACATGAGAGAGGACGGCAAATCGGTCGTTATCATCACCCACAAGCTTTCCGAGGTCATGGAGATCTCCGATCGCGTGACGATCCTCCGGCAGGGAGAATATGTCGGAACGGTCGTAACAAAGGAAGCGTCCGAAGCGATCCTGACGGAGATGATGTTCGGCCAGAAGATCGATCTGGAGATCGACCGGAGCGAGCCGAAGGATCTTGTCCGCCGTCTGGAGATCCGCCATCTGATCGTTCACAATAAGGAGGGCCGCCGCGTCGTCAATGATGTATCCTTTGACGCGTTCGGAGGAGAGATCCTCGGTATCGCCGGCATCTCCGGCAACGGCCAGAAGGAGCTTCTGGAGGCCGTAGCGGGCCTGCAGCATTGCAAGGCGGGCAGCAATATCACCTTCTATTCCGGTGAAAAAGCGGACTGGCCGATCCAGCTGGTTGGAAAATCGGCGAGGGAGATCCGTCAGGCCGGTATCCATCTGGCATTCGTTCCGGAGGATCGTCTCGGCATGGGCCTTGTCGGTTCGATGGATATGGTCCAGAACATGATGCTGAAGAGTTATACGAAGGGAGCACCGGTCATCGCGGACCGCAAGGCGCCGAAGGCTCTTGCGGAGGTCGTAAAGGATCGCCTCCATGTCAAGACACCGAGTATCAACACACCGGTATCACAGCTCTCCGGCGGCAACGTGCAGAAGGTCCTGGTCGGCCGTGAGATCGCTTCTTCTCCGACCGTACTGATGACCGCCTACGCGGTGCGCGGACTGGACGTAAATACCTCCTACACGATCTATAATCTGCTGAATGAGCAGAAGGAAAAGGGCGTCGCCGTCATCTATGTCGGCGAGGATCTGGATACCATGCTTGCGCTTTGTGACCGCATCCTTGTACTCTGCGGAGGCAGGGTCAACGGCATCGTGGACGCGCGCAGCGTGACAAAGGAAGAGATCGGTCTGAGAATGACCAAGATGCAGGATGAGGGAGGTAACAAATGAGCGCGGCAAATACAGTTGTAAAACAGCCTCTCGTCCGTATGGTGAAGAGGGTGGGCGTCTCCGGCAGAACAAAGGTCATGGTTCGCGTGATCGCGATCCTTCTGGCTCTTGTCGCGGACGCGGTCTTTATTTTCGGTGTAACGGGACTGAATCCGGTCGCCGTATATGGTGTTATGTTCCAGGGAACCTTTATGACACCGATCCGTTTTTCCTGGGCAATGCGTGATCTGGTAACGCTGCTGGCGATCGGTATCGCGCTGGCTCCGGCCTTCCAGATGCGGTTCTGGAATATCGGCGCGGAGGGCCAGGTGCTGGTCGGCGCGCTCGTAACGGCGATCATCATGGTCTTTGTCGGCGCTTCGATCCCGACACCGCTCCTGTTCGTGCTGATGGCAGTCTGCAGTATCGCCGCCGGCGCAGTCTGGGGCTTCATTCCGGCGTTTTTCAAGGCGAAATGGGGAACCAATGAGACACTGTTCACGCTGATGATGAACTACGTTGCCATTCAGATCATGGCGGCGGTCACCAACATTCTGCGAGGCAAGGCATCGAGCCTCGGCAAGCTCAACATGAGCTCTCAGGTCGGCTGGTTCCCGCAGCTTTTCGGACAGCGTTACAATTGGAATATCATCATCGTCTTTGTTCTGATGGTGCTGATGTTCATCTATCTGCGCTACACGAAGCACGGCTACGAGATCCGCGTTGTCGGTGAATCCGAGAATACGGCCCGTTACGCCGGCATCAACGTCAAGCTGGTAACGATCCGTACGATGGTCCTCTCCGGCGCTATATGCGGCCTTACAGGCCTTCTTCTGGTGTGCGGCCGTGACCAGACCATTGCGACGACAACAGCCGGCGGAAACGGCTTTACGGCGATCATCGTGGCATGGCTCGCGAAGTTCAACACCTTCTATATGTTCCTGATCTCGTTCCTTCTGATCTTCCTGCAGAAGGGCGCGGCCGAGATCGCTTCGGCCTACAATCTGAACGATTACGCTTCGGATATCATTACGGGCATCATCCTGTTCTTTATCCTCGGCAGTGAGTTTTTCATCCAGTTCCGCCTTGTATTCCGCGGAGCAGGCGCGAAGGAGGTGAAATGATATGGCAACTTTGATCGCATGGATCGTCCGGGCGCTTTCCTTCGGAACCATTATCATGTACGGTGCCATGGGTGAGATCGCTACAGAGAAGTCCGGCAACCTGAACCTCGGTGTTCCGGGCATCATGTACCTCGGCGGTTTCGGCGGCTTCGCCAGCGCTTACTATTATGAAAAAACGGCTTCCAATCCGAACGCCGTTCTCTGTGTCATCATCGCCGTGATCTGCTGCCTGATCGCATCGGCTCTCGGCGGTCTGATCTACAGCTTCCTGACCGTTACCCTGCGCGCGAACCAGAACGTAACGGGACTTGCGCTCACGACCTTCGGTATGGGCGTAGCCAACTTCTTCGGCGTATTTATTCTGAACGGGGAGACCTATACGGCGGCGCCGCTGGCCTACAGCGCTTTCTCCGCCAAGATCCCGTTCCTTTCCACGAAGCTCGGCTTCCTCAGCGAGACCGTGTTCAGCCACGGCTTCCTGATGTATGTGGCGATCGTGCTGGCGATCATCTTCCATTTCTTCCTCACACGTTCCCGTGTGGGACTGAATCTCCGCGCGGTCGGTGAGAACCCGGCGGCAGCGGATGCGGACGGCATCAACGTAAATCGTTACAAATACGCGGCGACCTGCATCGGCGCGGCGATCTCCGGCATCGGCGGCCTCTATTACGTCCTGGATTACAACCAGGGCATCTGGGCGACGACAGGCCAGATCGAGGCCCTCGGCTGGCTGGCTGTTGCGCTTGTCATCTTCACCCGCTGGAGACCGCTCAACGCGATCTGGGGCGCGTACCTCTTCGGCACGCTGTACTGGCTGTATCAGTTCCTTCCGGACATGCTCGGCCTGAAGCTGGCCAACTATGTATCGGATCTGATCCAGATGTTCCCGTACGTGGTAACCATCATCGTACTGATCGTCGTCAGCTTCCGAAAGAAGAAAGAGGATCAGCCGCCGGAGAGTCTGGGCCTGTCCTATTATCGTGAAAATCGCTGATTTGACGCGGAAAAACGGTATTTACGCAAAAACAGTTGGACATTTTTTGCAGTCCGTCTGAATGCGGGTTGAAATGCCTTGACGGTAAATTTGAAAAGCGTTATGGTAATTGTCGTAGAAATGACAATATCATAGCGCTTTTCTCTTATTCAGAGTGGTGGAGGTACATAGGACCTGCGAAACCACGGCAACCCCGACAACGGAAGGTGCCAACCTGAGCGAGATGTTCGAACAATAAGGGGATTTGTTTATCGGATCCGTTTTTGTTGCGGATCTTTATTTTTTTGTAAGAAGAAAAGCAAAGAATCAATCAAAAGGAGAAACTTCTAATGGAAAAAAGACTTTTCACATCTGAGTCTGTAACCGAAGGACATCCGGATAAGCTCTGCGACGCTGTCAGTGATGCCATTCTGGACGCCTGCATGGAGCAGGATCCGATGAGCCGTGTAGCCTGCGAGACCGCAGCCTGCACAGGTTTCGTACTTGTAACCGGTGAGATCACCACCAAAGCAAAACTCGACATTCCGGCAATCGTTCGTCAGACCGTAAATGAGATCGGTTACAACGACGCAAAGACCGGTTTCGACGGAAACACCTGCGCGGTTATGGTTGCTCTTGACCAGCAGTCCGCAGATATCGCGATGGGCGTAGACAAAGCACTCGAAGCGAAAGAGGGTTCCCTCACCGACGACCTGGATACCGGTGCCGGTGACCAGGGTATGATGTTCGGCTATGCCTGCAACGAGACAGAAGAGCTCATGCCGTACCCGATCGAGCTTGCTCACAAGCTGGCTCTGAAGCTTACAGAGGTTCGTAAGAACGGAACTCTGAAGTACCTTCGTCCGGACGGAAAAACTCAGGTTTCCGTTGAGTACGATGAGAACGGTGCGCCGAAGCGCCTCGAGGCAGTCGTTCTGTCCACACAGCATGATGACGATGTAACTCAGGAGCAGATCCATGAGGACATCAAGAAATATGTATTTGATCCGGTTCTTCCGGCTGAGCTTGTTGATGACAAGACCAGGATCTACATCAACCCGACAGGCCGTTTCGTAATCGGCGGACCTCACGGTGACGCAGGTCTGACCGGCCGTAAGATCATCGTAGACACCTACGGCGGATACGCTCGTCACGGCGGCGGCGCTTTCTCCGGTAAGGACTGCACAAAGGTAGACCGTTCCGCAGCTTACGCTGCACGTTACGTTGCGAAGAACATCGTAGCTGCAGGTCTGGCTGACAGATGTGAGATCCAGCTTTCCTACGCGATCGGTGTAGCAGAGCCGACCTCCATCATGGTCGATACCTTCGGAACAGGCAAAGTAGAAGATGACAAACTGGTAGAGATCGTTCGCGAGAACTTCGATCTTCGTCCGGCAGGCATCATCAAGATGCTGGACCTTCGTCGTCCGATCTACAAAGCTACTGCTGCATACGGTCACTTCGGAAGAACAGATGTAGAGCTTCCGTGGGAGAACACCGACAAGGCAGAAGCTCTGAAAGCTTACCTGGCTTGATCAATTTCATAGAACCACCGAAGGGGCTGTCCGCTGCGCGGACAGCCCCTTCTTTTCCATTACGCAATCCAAATGTCGCTGCGCGGATAGCCCTTTGTTTCCGAATTGGACGTTGTGAAGGAGTGTGCGGTTGGGTATGCCCGCTGGCTCCGTTTCCCTCGTGACTGGGAGTCAGCTCCGAAATTTACTAGCTGAGTCACTCAGTCCAAATGTCGCTGCGCGGGCATATCCAACCGCACACCTGCCCAACGGATATCACTTCACACAGAAAAAACAAAAATAAGGTGCAAATTTTGAAGCGTACGGGATGCGGGAGAAGGACTTCTCGCAGCGACATTTGGACTGAGCGATATGTTTATCATCTTTAGAAAATGTTAAGAGACGCTAAATTGTGCCTATGGTATAATAAAATATAACTATTATACGGCGCGACAAGCGGTCGCGAGCCGTGAGAAGGAAAGCTGCGAAACCTATGAACAAGCACAAATCTACAGACCTCAAGACGAGGATCAATGTCGCGTTTCTCTGCGTGATCATCATTCCGATCATTCTCTGCGCGGTGACCTTTTTTCTCCTTCTGAGTTTCAAGGCAAGGTCACTCGGGAAGCAATACGGCATTGAGCACGCGACGGTCGAGAGTCTCTACAACAGCACCCTGCTTATTTCGAGTGGGCTGGACGAGCAGCTGCAAAACATCGAGAAGGATGTGGCAGCGGATCCGACGAAGATCGAAGATAAGGAATATCTGGATTCAGTCAACACGGAACTGGGAAAAACGTCCGGCGTTCTGA
>JAXJTA010000303.1:0-4023 GCA_036309825.1 Eubacterium sp.
ACGGCTTCATCCTGTCCGATGACTCTCTTATGAAGGATCGTCTCCAGCTTCGCCAGACGCCGGGACTCTGACTCCGCGATCTTCTCCACCGGAATGCCGGTCCATGATGCCACACAGGAAGCAATATCCTTCTCTGTAACCGATATCCTCTTCGCGGCAGATGAACGCGTGCGCTTACCGCGCACCTTCTCTGCCTGCTTATCCAGCGCCTCGATCTCTGTTGTGATCAGTGACGCCTCCGGAAAATCACTTTCCTTGAGTGCCTCTTCTCTAGCATTCTCCAGTTCTTTTCTGGTGAGCATCAGTTCCGTATACGCGTCATTCTTGCGATAGGTTCCGAGCCGTACTCTGGAGGATGCCTCATCGATCAGATCGATCGCCTTATCCGGCAGAAAACGGTCATTGATATACCGCTCACTCATCGTTACTGCGGCACGAAGCGCTTCGTTGGTGATGTTCACCTGATGATGTTCCTCGTAATACGGACGAAGCCCCCGAAGGATCTCTACCGTCTCTTCCTCCGACGGTTCTTCAACGGTGACCGGCTGGAAACGCCGTTCCAGAGCCGCATCCTTTTCGATATGCTTCCGGTATTCATCGATGGTCGTTGCGCCGATCAGCTGCAGTTCGCCTCTTGCCAGAGAAGGTTTCAGAATGTTTGATGCATCCAGTGCGCCTTCCGCGCCGCCCGCGCCGATGATCGTATGGATCTCATCGATAAACAGGAGAATATTGGAATCGCCGGTCACTTCCGCAAGGACCTTTTTGATCCGCTCCTCAAATTCGCCGCGGTATTTGGAGCCCGCAACCATCGCGGACAGATCCAGTACGAGCAGTCTCTTATTGCGTACCGTCTCCGGAACAGAACCTTCGACGATGCGTTCTGCCAGACCTTCTACGATCGCGGTCTTGCCTACTCCCGGCTCTCCGATAAGACACGGGTTATTCTTCTTCCTGCGACTCAGGATCTGAACAACGCGCTCGATCTCCTTATCCCGCCCGATCACAGGATCCAGCTTGCTGCTCTTCGCCATTTCCGTAAGGTCACGGCTGTACTGGTCCAGAACAGGCGTCGCGCTTGGCTTTCCACTCTCCTTAAACGCCTGAAGAGCCGTCTTCTGCTGCTCGTCGGACGCGCCGGTCTCCCGGAGAATCTCCAGATACAGTTTTTGAATTTTGACCCCCATCGTATAGAGGATCTTGGTAGCCACGCAGTCCGGCTCCTTGAGGATGGCGATCAGGATATGTTCCGTTCCCGCTGCTTTCAGTCCTGCGGATAAAGCCTCTTCAACCGCCTCCTGAAGAATATGCTGCGCCATCGGTGTCAGAGTCGGCTTTAGAAGTACATTTCCGACATCCGGCGCCACCAGCTGAACGATCATTTCCATCAATTCATCAAGGGAAACACCTGCCTTCGATAATACAATCGCAGCCGTCCCCTTCCGCTCTCTGAGCAGTCCGATCAGAAGATGCTCCGTACCGATATACGAATGACTGCAATCAACAGCCGCCTTTTCCGCAAGAGCTATAACGTTCCTTGCCTGTGTCGTATATTGATTATTCATGTTTGATACTCCCTATTATTTCTGTCACACTCTTATCAAAAAGCAATGCGCTAAAAAAACAAAGAGCTGTCGCCCGGAATCATCTTCCCCATTCCGGAGAATTTCTGTTCCGTCACGACAGCCCACTCATTTCTTATCTACCGCAGCAATATTTGTATTTCTTGCCGCTTCCGCACGGACACGGATCATTTCTTCCGACCTTTTTCGCTTTTACGATGGTGCCGGATTTCTTCTGCTCGAGGTAAAGCGCTTTTCTCTTCTCCTCATCGAAGATGCTGTCCCACTGCGGCAGATTATACAGCCAGTCAGCTTTTGCATCGACCATGTTCTTGTAGAGAAGCTCTTTGTCAAATACCAGGTTTACCTCGGTATCCTCGGTCATGTCATCGATCGGGTTCTTTTCAACAAGGCTGTCGTTGATTCCGTCAAGGAAGCCGGTCATCGTCATAACGTCGATCTCATATTTGTCCGCAAGTTCCTTTACAGTTCCCGTTACTTTCTCATCCGGATTCGTGAGAAGTTTCTCATAAATTCCCTTCTCGATGAGGAAATAGTTCTCCCAGAATTTCTGAAGTTTGTTTTTATCTGTTTCCTGATTATAGGCAATTGCCTGCCAATCCTGTAATAAGGCCATTCTTATGGGCCCTCCTTTGCTTTTTTAACGTTACAAGTATATCGGATAAATGTGAAAAAAGCAAGACTTCCCGCGATCTTATAGACCGCGGGAATCATCTTGCAGCAATATTCGGCTAAAAAAACGTACCGCTTTGATTTATTTGAAGTAGTTCACGCCGGATTCAAAGATCTTCAGATCCTGCTCGCCGTAGATGTTGAGAGAAACACCGTTTCCGCGGCGCTCGGAATGTGCCATCTTACCGTATACACGGCCGTCCGGGCTGGTGATACCTTCGATGTTGAAATAGGAACCGTTGATATTCCAGTACTCATCATCGACGATATTTCCTTCGTAATCACAGTATCTGGTCGCGATCTGTCCGTTTGCCTGAAGCTTTTCGATCCACTCTTTGCTTGCTACGAAGCGGCCTTCACCGTGGGAAGCCGGGTTCGCGTAGACACCGCCGAGTTCCGCGCCTGCAAGCCACGGAGACATGTTGGATACGACCTTCAGGTATGCGATCTTCGAAATATGTCTGCCGATGGTATTGAAGGTCAGCGTCGGAGAATCCTCTACCTGACCGGTTACATCGCCGTACGGAACAAGGCCGAGCTTGATCAGTGCCTGGAATCCGTTGCATACACCGAGGACCAGTCCGTCTCTGTTTGTCAGCAGATCCTGAACTGCTTCT
The DNA here is from genome assembly GCA_036309825.1 of Eubacterium sp. GTDB lineage: Bacteria > Bacillota > Clostridia > Lachnospirales > Lachnospiraceae > Bilifractor. Next base: position 2,873 of record JAXJTA010000303.1, read on the forward strand.
TTGATCTTCGCATTCTGGAATGCGGTCGCAAAGAACTTCGCGGAACCGTCCGGTTCATCACCGGCAGAGAAGCCGCCCGGGAACATGACGATCTGCGACTGCTCGATCGCTTTCTTGAACTCTTCTACGGAATCCATGATATCCTGTGCGTCCTGGTTCTTGAAGATGCGGACGATTGTTTTTGCACCTGCCGCCTCAAAGGAGCGTGTGCTGTCGTACTCGCAGTTGGATCCCGGGAATACCGGAATAAATACGGTCGGCTGTGCGATCTTGTGACTGCAAATATGAACATTCGATGCGTTGAAGAGACCGGCATCCTTTACGCCTGTATCGACTGCCTTCTCACCGGATACCTGTTTGAATACTTTGTTCAGCGTACCGCTCCAGGCATCGAGAGCCTCTTTCTCTTCAATAACTACGCTGCCGTAGGTGAATTTCGCGTCATCGGTCACTTCACCGATCAGCGTATAGGTGCATGCAAGCTGACCTACCTTGTCAGCCGGAACTTCCAGTACCAGATCACCGAGCTGCGGGCTGAACAGATCTCTTGCATCCACATTGGCTTCGATCTTCGCGCCCATCGCGTTTCCGAAGGCCATCTTGCTGACTGCCGGCGCGATACCGCAGCGATCCAGAGCATAAGCGGCTTTTACGCGGCCTGCCTGCATATCCTCATGAACTCTGTCATAGAGATCCATGACATCCTTGTATGCCGGAAGATCAAATTCGTCTGTCGGCATCTGTACCCATACAAGCTTATCTCCTGCCTGCTTGAACTCCGGTGTGATCACATCGGAAAGCTTAGCCACATCAACGGCGAAGGAAACAAGTGTCGGCGGAACATCGATATCATTGAAGGTTCCTGACATCGAGTCTTTACCGCCGATCGAAGCAAGGCCGAACTGCAGCTGTGCCTCGTACGCACCGAGAAGTGCGGTGAGCGGATGACTCCATCTGGACGGATCTTCTGTCATGCGGCGGAAATACTCCTGGAAGGTGAAGTGAAGCTTTCTGAAATCACCGCCGGAAGCGACGATCTTCGCGATCGACTGTGTAACCGCGTAAACGGCACCGTGATACGGACTCCAGCTGGATACGTACGGATCGAAGCCGTAACTCATCATAGTAACGGTGTTCGTTCTGCCGCTCGG
>JAXJTA010000304.1:0-2627 GCA_036309825.1 Eubacterium sp.
GATCGATGCATCCTGCACTTTATCTCGCAGAGCCTCGGAAACCACAAAATAATCGATTCTCCACCCTGCGTTTTTCTCACGTGCCTTAAAGCGATAAGACCACCAGGAGTATTCGACCTTCTCCGGATAAAGGGTCCGGTAGGTGTCGATGAATCCGTCAGCAAGAAGCTCCGTGAATTTTCCTCTTTCCTCATCGGTGAATCCGGCATTCCGTCGATTCGTCTTCGGATTCTTGATATCGATCTCCTCATGCGCAACGTTCATATCACCGCAGACAATAACAGGTGCCGTCTGCTCAAGCTCCTTTAAGTATGCGCGGAAGGCATCTTCCCATTCCATCCGGTAATCCAGCCGAAGCAGTCCGTCCTTGGAATTCGGCGTATAAACCGTCACCAGAAAGAAATCCGGATATTGCAGGGTGATCACGCGGCCTTCCTGATCATGCTCTTCGATCCCGAGCCCGTAACGGACGGAAATCGGCTCATATTTCGCAAAGATCGCCGTACCGGAATACCCTTTCTTCTGCGCGTAATTCCAGTAGCTGTGATAGCCTTCCGGCGCAAAATCGATCTGGCCTTCCTGAAGCTTGCTCTCCTGAATACAGAAGAAATCGGCATCCTCCGAAGTAAAATACTCGTCGAAACCCTTCTTTACGCAGGCACGCAGCCCATTGACATTCCAGGAAATAAATTTCATATTGACGCTTTCCTTTTCTTATTTCTCATCGGCCGCCAAAAAACGTACCGGTTACTCATCGATCACTTTAAATTCCGTAAGGTCCCTGCTGGCCGGTCCGTGGATCGGAAGCCCGGCTTTTCGGAATTGCTCGATTGCCTCAAAGATCTCCTTCGTCACTCTTTCTCCCGGACACAAAAGCGGGATGCCCGGCGGGTACGGTATCACGCTCTCACCCGCGATCCTGCCGACCGCATCCTTCCATGCGACCGTCCTTCGATTCGCGTACCAGGCTTCTCGCGGCGTCAGGATGACAGGCGGAAGCTCGGGCAGCCGGAAATTGCCGGCTGTAAGGCGAGCCATTTTGCCGGATTTCCATACTCTGCTGACGATCGTATGAACGGCATTGATGAGGCGGCTGATATCGTCCTCGGTATTGGCCCAGGTGATGACGGCCACAACATTTTCGAAATCCGCAAGTTCGCAGCTGACACCGAACTCATCATAAAGTTTTTCCTGCAGCGCATATCCGGTGATCCCGGCATCTCTCGCTGAGAAGGTGACGCGAAGCGGGTCGAGCACCGCTTTGGTATCAACGGCATCGAGCACACGTACGCAAAGGATCCGGCCGAGTCCCTCTCTTGCCATATTGGCGAGTTTTGACGCACGTTCCATCATAGAAGTCCCGTGCATGGCGAAAGCGTGGCGCGCACCGTCCAGAGAAGCCATCAAAAGGTAATTGGGGCTCGTGCTCATCACCAGCTTCAGGTTCTCATCGACCCGGTCCTCACTGATGAAACTGCTGTTAAAATGAAGAATCGAACTCTGCGTGAAGCTTCCCGCCGTCTTGTGCGTAGACTGCGATACAAGATCCGCGCCCTGACGGATCGCGCTTTTCGGCATATTCCCGAAGGAAAAATGGGCGCCGTGCGCTTCATCGACAAGAAGCGGGATCTGATAACGATGACAGGTCTCCGCGAGCTCATCGATCCGGCTTGTGATCCCGTAATACGTCGGACTTACAACGAAAGCGGCCCTGGCATCGGGATTCCTGTGCCAGGCATCATCCAGGACGGATAATGACAGATCACCATAGATCCCAAATTCCTGTACATACCTCGGCATCATCCAGACAGGTTCCGCACCCGAGAGGATCAACCCCATCAGGATCGATTTATGCGCATTTCGCGGAACCAGAATCTTCTCTCCCGGCTTCACGGCAGAAAGGACCATCGCTTCATTGCCGCAGGTCGTCCCGTTAACGAGAAACCAGCAGCGCCTGGAACCGTAGAGTGAGGCAGCAAGCTTCTCCGCCTCGAGGATCGGGCCCTTCGGGTCATGCAGATCATCAAGCCCTTCTGCTTCGGTCAGATCACTTTGATATGCCTTTTCGCCGAGCACTTCCAGTGCCCGTGGATCGGCCCCTCTCTCAAAGCGGTGCGCCGGAATACGGAAAAACGCCGGCTCTGTTTTGTGAAATTTTTCGATGGCATCAAGGATCGGTGTCGCGTTCTGATTCATATCGGTTCCTCATCGCTATCCATACAAACGCAGCGTAACCGTTTGCCGTTTACGATTTATTTACCAGAGTTTCATTTACTTAAAAAAGGGTGTTCTTCTTCAAGAACACCCCAATCATAACATTTTCATTTCGTTAATTCAACGAAACAGCGGAAACAGACTTCCTTGTTCAATCTACCTTGATCTCGTGGATCCAGCCTTCCGGAGCCTCGATGCGGCCCATCTGAATTCCGGTCAGTGTATCATACAATTTCTTGATCGTCGGTCCCATCTCATCCATTCCGCTCGGGAAGCAGATCTCGTTGCCGTGATCATAGATCTTGCCGACCGGGGAGATAACAGCAGCGGTTCCGCAGAGACCGGCCTCCGCAAAGTCAGCGACTTCGCTGAAGAGGACCTCTCTGTGCTCTACCGTCATGCCGAGAATATGC
>JAXJTA010000305.1:0-8308 GCA_036309825.1 Eubacterium sp.
TCCGCTGTCGGCGCGTAATGAGCCATCGCCGCATTGGCATTGTAGGCGGAGATCGTTCCGAAGGACAGGTCGATGTAACCCGGGATCTCACTTCTTAAATGATCCAGATATTCGGCTGCCGATACTTCGGTCATCGGGATTGTGCCGATGTTTTTCTTTACCCAGTAAATGAAGCGGCAGACCGCAACGGAATCGAGGAGATATGCCTCTCTCGATCTGGTAAGCTCTGTCTCATTCTTAAGAGCTTTCATGATCGCGGTCGGGTTCTCTGCCTCAATTACTTTAACCCCCTTTTCCTGCAGAAGATGAAGCATCGTATCACTCGTTCCGGTCGGATCCGCAAGAACCGCGCCGTCAAAGGTATTCTCCTTCACGAACGCGAAGATCGCGTCGTAAGGATGCAGTTCGATTTTATTCGATTCCGCATACGCGCGGAACTCATCCGTCAACTCGGATTCCTGGATAAAGAGATGCGCGCTTGTCTGTCCCAGAATAAAGTAGGATAACGCGACCGGATTGTAGTCCACGTCGCCGCCCCGCATATTGAGAAGCCAGCAGATATCATCCAGCTTTGAGAGGATCAGCGTGGCTGCCCCCGCTTCTTCCGTTTTCTTACGTACGCGAGCTGCCTTCTCTTCATAGCTTTCTCCCGCTTCCTCGGCGGTGATGAGAAATACCGGATGCGAGGAAAGAGCCGGACGATCGTTCCAGATCGTATCCTGCGGGCAGAAGGTGCCGTTTACAGTGGCTCCCGCTTTTTCCGCGATCGCGCGGTAAAGCTTTCCTGCGCCGCTGGTCACGCAGCGTCCATCGAAGGCGAGGACCTGTCCCTTACGAATAACCGACTGCAGGTAAGCCGGAACAGTCGGTACCCCGGGCTCTCCCATCTTCATCAGTTCCACTTCCGTTCCCTCCAGCTCACCGGCAGCGGAGATGAAATATCTGCCGTCCGTCCAGAGCTTCGCGGAGGACGCATCGACGATCATAACCACGTTGTCGCTGGTGCATCCGGAGAAGTATTCTGTTACTTTGAAGAAATCTCCGACATACTCTGATGCATGATAATCGGAGGATGTGATCAGGAAATAGTCAGCGGATACTTTCCGCATCTCACCCCGAAGTGCTTCGAGGCGCTCATGGATCATTGCTTTATTGTCTGCCATTATAGGTTATCCTTTCTGTAAAAACATCTTTCCTTATTTTACGCCGATACGCGGGTATTATCAACCGCCGCGACTGTGGAAAAGGGGCCGTGTTCCGAACGTGTCGGAAGACGGTCCCCCTTCAACTTTCTTATTCTCTGCCTGCAGATTCTGCCATCCTCTGAAACATAAGAACGCCTTCCTGCAGCCGGTTCAGGCCGTCCTGTAGAACGGAACGCGGACAGGCCGCGTTGATGCGCACAAATCCCTCTCCCGCTTCGCCGTACTGCCTGCCGGCACTGATGTAGAGACCCGTCCGTTTGCGAAGGAAGGCAGCAAAGTTTTTGCCTCCGTGCGGCAGCTTCCGAATATCCACCCAGAGCAGGTAGGTCGCGTCACCGGGGATCGGAACGAGTTCCGGGATCTCTTCACGAATAAACTTCACCGCGGTCTTCAGATTGTCGTCGATATAGCGATTCAGCGCGTCGAGCCATTCGCCGCCCTCGGTATAAGCCGCGATCGCCGCGCTTATTGCAAAAACGTTCGGCTCCGCCACTTCATCATTATTCAGTCCGCGGCTGACCCGATTCCGCAAATGAAGATCCGGTACACACACCGCAGCCGAATGGATTCCCGCCGTGTTGAAAGCCTTGCTCGGGCTCATGCAGCTCACGCTGATCCGCGCCGCGGTTTCGGATACCGAAGCAAAGGGAACATATTCCTTTCCTTCGCGCACGATATCGCAATGGATCTCATCCGACACAACGCGCACTCCGTTATCCGCGCAGAGCTCCGCGATCCTTGTCAGTTCCTCCTTCGACCAGATATGGCCGCCCGGATTCTGGGGATTGCAGAACAACAGAAGCGTTGTCTGCGGATCTGCCAGATCCTTTTCAAGCTGCGCAAAGTCGAGCGAGAAGGTGCCGTCAACGAGCCGCAGCGGACACTCGAGCGGCACTCTTCCGTTATTGACGATCGAATTAAAGAAGATGTTATAGATCGGTGTCATGACAAGGACCTTTTCCGCCGGATTGGTGAGGCGGCGTACCAGGCTGGAAAGCGCGGGAACGACACCGGTTGTAAAGATCAGCCATTCCTTTTGCATCTCGAAGTGATGCCTCGTCTTCCACCAGTTAATATATGCCTCATACCATTCATCGGAAATTCCGGTGTAACCGAAGATTCCGTGTTCCGTTCTCCTTCTGAGCGCATCGATGATCGCCGGCGCGGTCCGGAAATCCATATCCGCGACCCACATGGGAAGCTCGCCCGGCTGCACATCCCACTTTTCCGATCCCCAGCCTCTTCGATCATAGACCGTGTCGAAATCGAAGGACTTATCTGTTATTTTTTTCTTTTCCGTCATTGCCGGATCTCCGTTTCTGTTATCTGCGCAATCATGTGACGCCTGCCTTTGCTACGCATCACGTCTGCTTTTCTTGGCCTCATGCCTGAGGCTTTCTGCGTACTTCCGTCTCGCTGCCCTGCCCGGAGGTGATCTCCACCTCATCCGGGGTGAGTGCCGGAACTTTTCTGCCGTCAGTCAGAACGACCTCCGTCATGGAAGGATCGACTTTCGTCTCATCCATCAGAAGGAGCCCGACCTCATCCGCCTTTATCCTACCGGATGCCGGGTTGAAGATGCTGTCAATGCGGCCGCGGATCTCGGCATCAACCGAGGAATATTCGAAGGCCAGCGATGTATTGATCAGCGTGCAGTTTTTCAAAACGAGATTCTCGATATAACAGAATCCCTGCAGACTTTCGATCGTGCAGTTTTCGAGCGTAAGATTCTTCGAATTCCAGCCGAAATATTCTCCGTTGATATAGGAATCCTTCACCGTTACGTTTTCCGTATTCCAGAAGCTGTCCTTGGAGAGAAGCTTCGCGTTGCGGATCGTAAGATTCCTTGCGCCGTCAAAGCAATAGTTTCCGTACAATTCCAGTCCGTCAACCGTCACATTTTCACAGTCCTTCGCGAAGTAATCGCCTCGCGCAATGACCTGCTTCAGCTGAACATTGCGGCAGGTCCAGAAGGTCTCCTGCGCATTCGGCAGCGAACACCGTACGAGCGTTACATGATCGCAGCGGCGGAACTGCTTTGGCGCTTCGATCATGCAATCCTCGAAGCGCATATCCTCTCCGTACCAGAGCCCCGATCTGGCCGTCTCCGCCCAGACGCTGTTCTTCACAAGCACGTGCTTCGCATACCAGAGCGGGTATTTCCATTTGAAGCTGCTCCTGTCGATTTCAATATTTTCACTGTGTTTCAGCGGAGATTCACCATCATCGAAGATCGATTCGACGATCTCCAGATCCCTTGCCCTGTAAAGGGCTCTCTCTCCTGTCAGATATTCACGATAGATCGTTTTCATTTCTATTTCCTTTTCTCAATATAGGTCTGTAATATATCACGGCAAAACTCTGCCGTTCATTTGCACTGTTTACCACCAGAAAAGTAGTATATCATATCCGCGGTGTTTCGCAAAGTTGCCAGCATTACCGTTTTTCTCAGATTAACGGCTGTCAAAAAAAGGGCTGCCGCATTAAACGAATAATAAAATATGTTTACGTATACATATTCTCATTACTGTTTAATACGACAGGCCCTTCGTATCGGCTTTGCTCACAGTGCCTCGAATTTTTTCGATGCTTTCTTGCGCAGCCACAAATTCAGCAGCAGGATCAGCAGCAGATTGATCACGACAAAAACCGTCAGATAGAGCAGGCTGTTTCGGCCGCTTTGGGCTTCATCCATGACAGCTACCACGATAAAAGCGCCGAAGAAAATGATCGTATACAGGATACCGGCCAGAAGTGTAAACAATACCGACAGGCTCTGCTTGATCGGATAGACTTCATTCGTCCAGTTCAGGTTCGGCTTGCGCATTCCGAGAAACAGACCAAACAGCGCAACGATCACACAGAATTCCAGCGGGATCAGAATGGCAAAAAGGCACTCAAGCGGTCCGAGCTTGAACACGATACAGGAGCAGATGCTGCAGAATACCGACGGCACGATGCTGAGCACGACCTGCAGGCAGACCTTTGCCTGAAGGATCGTCGCTGTCGGGATCGGCAGAGATCGCGCGATCCAGAGGTTTTTCCCTTCGAGGGCAACAGATGGCGCCGTGATATCGATCATCGCCAGAAAAAAGCAGGGAATCACGCATGCTATAACGACCGGCATCCCCGGAAGTTCCGTGTTGAAATAATCTATGGTGCTCCAGAATGATGGTCCCTTTATGAGCAGCGCTGCACCGGCAAAGAACGCGAACGGAATACCGATTCCGCAGTTCAGCATATAAGTGGTACTTCCGGTAAAACGCGCCAGTTCTTTTCCGAAGCAGGCGGCCAGCATCCCCTTCTGCTTTGCGGTTGCTTCTCTGTATGCAACGCGGGTCACATTTCCCGTCGCTGTCGCGATCTTCAGGAAGCTCCTCGTCATGACGAAGAGTATAAGTGTCAGCAGGGCCGCCGAAATTCCGGCGAATAACAGGATGAGCGGAACATCTCCGGTCGGCATTTTACCAAAGGCATAGAGGACAGATATGTGCCGCAGATCACCGCCTATTTTCGCAGCGTTTTTGAGGAGCGATCCGATCATCTCCGATGCCCTGAAATAGACGAAATAATAGATTCCAATGAACAGCACCGAGATAACCGCCGTGCTGATCTTCCTGTGCTTCAGTTTCACGCTTACCCTTGCCACGATAAACCCAAGCAGGCAGGAAATCGTCAGCGTGAGGATCGTGAGAACCAGGAACCATACAATGCAGCCGAAAAGCTTTGTGCCGCTGAAACCGTCCTTCACAAAGTAGACGACAGCTGCCGGAATGGCCGCCGTTGCCAGGTACATCGCACCCAGAATATATACGGAGAACAGGCGGGCAAACAGGATATCCCGCACCGGAATAGGCATCGCAAAGAGCAGATCATTATCCTTCGCCAGATACAGACTGCTGTATGTACTGAAAATGCTGCCGAAGGAGCCAAGTGCAAGCGCGATCCCGCTCATGATAACAAAGTAGAGCCACTGCATTCCCGCGGCAAACAGCGGGCTTAACGCAAGGGAGAGCCAGGTAAAAACGCCGCCGAGAGCACCCGCGAGGACAACTGCGTACAAGATCAACAAAGCGATCACTTTGCCCTTCGAGCGCGCCTTATTTTTCTTTGCGTCATAAAAGCAGGTGCGAAAAACTTCCGCCATCTGCTTTCTGATCATTATCTTCAGCATGATGTTCCTCCTCTTACTTCTCTTCCAACTCAAGGAAAACATCTTCCAGTGAATCGTCGCCCTTGACTTCTTCCATCGTGCCGGATCTTATCAGCTTCGCGTTCTTGATGATGGCGATCTTGTCGCAGAGTTTTTCCGCGACTTCCAGTACGTGTGTGGAGAAGAAGATCGCGCCGCCGCGATCACAGACCTCGCGCATCATCAGCTTGAGCCGGTGGGATGCCATCGGATCAAGGCCGACAAAGGGCTCATCCATCAGGATCAGTTCCGGCTCATGGATCCAGGCGGAAATGATCGCCAGCTTCTGCTTCATTCCGTGCGAGTACGCGCTGATCGGCTGCGCCAGATCCGCGGTCAGTTCAAAGATGTCCGCGTATTTGCGGATCCGTTCCTTCCTGATCTCCGGCGCTACGCCGTATACATCGCCGACAAAGTTCAGGTACCTGATACCGGACATAAATTCATACAGATCGGGATTGTCCGGAATGTAAGCCATCTTCCGTTTGCATACGATCGGCTCTGCGGTAATATCATGTCCGTCGATCAGGATCTGTCCCGCGTCGAAATTGCTGATACCGGCTACCGACCGCAGCGTAGTCGTCTTGCCGGCTCCGTTGTGACCGATAAAGCCGTAGATCTCGCCCCTTTGAATATGCAAAATGAGGTCATCGACGCCCTTCTTGTCTCCGTACAGTTTCGTCAAGTGTTCGATCTTCAGCATACTTACACATACTCCTTATTTCTGTTTTTTATAGCGTCTTGTAATAATCAACGCGCAGCAAAGCGATGCAATGATTGCGATCGCATATCCTGCGACCGGGGTCGAATCACCGGTCCCCGGACCGACAACGTTTTTGCTGTTCGTACTCTTCCCCTGGGTGCTTCCCTTGGAGGATCCACTTTTTCCGTCACCGGAGGTGCTGCTTTTGCTTCCGTCCGCCGTCTCGCTCTTTCCGTCATCCTTCGGTGTGACAGTCGGGATCGGTTTGATCTCCTCATCCTGATAAGCGATCAGGTATGTCGAGAAGCGATCACTTTCCGCCGCCAGAACAGGATCGCTACCCTCCGCGGCGATCTCGGATACACCGTCATGGCATCGAAGCAGATAGTACGTTCTTCCGTCTTTCTGAAGAGATTCCGGAACTTCCACCGTGAACTTGATCGGTTCCTGAACGTTCGTGATTTTTGTGCGTTCGTCCAGAACCTGTTTCCAGAGGGAAATATCCAGGTACTGCCCCTCCGTCAGATCTTTATCGGCCGCGTACTTCTCCAGCGACGAATTGTCCTCCGCAGGAACATCCGCTTTTTTAAGCGGTGTGATCTCCAGCGTGATGCGGACGGGATCCTCTTCGCTCATAGCAGCCCTGTCATCATCATCGATCATTCCCTCGGCAACTTCCTTCAGATTCTCGGATTCTACCTTCGGTGCGCCATCCGCGAGAACGACTTCTGCTTCGAAAATATCCTCAGCTTCTTTGATCAGGAAGTACTTATTCGCGTCATCCGTGAGCACATAGTTCGAGGCATCGGCACCTGTCAGAGCCACACTTTCCACTTGATAAATGCCGGTCTCCGTTCCGCTTCCCGAAATCTGAATATCGACATCGTCTCCAGGGACAGCATTATCCGGATCGGCTGTCGGTGTGTGTGCCTTTCCGTCATAGTAGAAGATCGTATTGGTCCAGTCGATACCGACCGGCTTTGGTGTGATGTTTCCCGTCACATGATCGCCGATCATCGCGTCATAGACATAGTTTCTCTCACTCTCGCCGCCGAGAACGACATTTGAGAGGATGACGTTCTTATCAGTTCCGGCATTCTCATCCTCGAACGCGATGTCTGCGGCATCAAGTGTCAGGCTGTCCCCCTCAACCATTTCTGGGAACACTGCCTGCGTCAGGTCCGCTTCCGCTTCGGTCGTTCCGTCATAGACCTTATGTATCACCATCGGTTAGCGGTCCGATCGGCATAAACTGCGCAGTGGAAATTGCATCTTCGAATTTCGTATGCGCGGTTGCGGAATCGTGTGTGCCCGGGATCGACAGATCAGTGATCGGAATATCATCATCAAGTGCCCCCATCCAGTCCGCATTGGAAACATTTGAAATGTCTGTCGAATTTTCCTCTGCGCGGACGGTACCCGGTGTACTAAACATAAATGTTGAAGCGGCCATTATCGCCGCCAACCCGATCGAAAAAATCTTCGCTGCCTTCTTCATATCCTGTCTCCTGTTCTATTTATGTTTTCGTTCGGTTTCAAAACTAAATTACAAAAAATTGTCCTTATAAACTATAGCATATTTCAGACATATATATGAACTATTACCATAACAGAAGTATCTATGTTTTTGTTTATCCTATGTATTTGTTTATCTCCTGTTTTGTAATTCATTCCGGTCATCTGAAATGCTTTCCGAATACCGGTTCTGATTCACAGCGCAAAAAAGGCGATGGAAAAACCATCGCCTTAACTCTGATATACCTTCAAAACTGAATACTCAAACTCTTCCAAACATCCGTTGCTTTTCATTAGCCTTTTGGTCAAGGCCTCGACCTATTAGTAACGGTCAGCTCCATGCCTTGCGGCACTTCCACCTCCGCCCTATCAACCTCATAGTCTCTAAGGGGTCTTACTTCTTACGAATGGGATATCTCATCTTAAGGGGGGCTTCACGCTTAGATGCCTTCAGCGTTTATCCCTTCCGGACTTGGCTACTCGGCCGTACACTTGGCAGTGTAACCGATACACCAGCGGTCCGTCCATCCCGGTCCTCTCGTACTAAGGACAGCTCCTTTCAAATATCCTACGCCCACGCCGGATAGGGACCGACCTGTCTCACGACGTTCTGAACCCAGCTCGCGTACCGCTTTAATGGGCGAACAGCCCAACCCTTGGGACCTGCTACAGCCCCAGGATGCGATGAGCCGA
>JAXJTA010000306.1:0-5355 GCA_036309825.1 Eubacterium sp.
AGACCGTCCATGACGGTCTCAAGAGCAGTCTGGTCATACGTGTAGCCGAGCGGCTCCTCGTAGTTTTTGCCTCTGCCCAGATAGAAAAGCCAGAGGTTCGGATTCTGATCCTTGAGCAGTTTATCGAGCGTACCGTTATCCACGTACTGCAGATAGATCTGGTCGCCCGTGATCGTCTCGGTCTTGCCGCCGCGTTCCTCAACGGTCAGCGTATAACCGCGGATCGCCGTCTGGATCGCGTACTTCGCGTCATCAACGGTCATCTCGCCGATATTGATCCCGTTGATCTTGGAACCGGTAATAAAATGCGATTTGAAGTGGTGAATACCGAAGGCGTAGATACCCATCAATGCCGTAAGCAGCACCACCAGAATCACACCCATACCGAAGATGTTTCTGGATAATTTATTCATATGCTCCCCTTTCGAAATGTATCGCTTTGATTTTAATATCACGTATTCCGGGTGTCAAGTTTCCGGAATGAACCTGTTCCGGGTGTCAAGTTTCCGGAATGAACCTGTTCCGGGTGTCATGCTTCCGGAATGAACCATCTGCCTGTCGAGCCGCACGGAAGCGCAAGTCCCGTACTCTTTACCGGAAGACCGATTTCCGATGCTTCGACCTTTCCGCCGCGCCCCGCGAGCGCCGTCGTCAGCATGTAGGTCAGTACGCTCGGTGCCAGACCCGTTGTATAGGAGTTCACAAGGAAAAACAACGGCTTATCGCTCAGAACCTTTGTGCATAGTTCGATAAACGGATAAATATTCTCTTCCATCTTCCAGATCTCGCCCTTCGGTCCTCTTCCGTAAGACGGGGGATCCATGATGATCGCGTCATACGTACGACATCTCCGGATCTCTCTCTCCACAAATTTGGAGCAGTCATCAACGAGCCAGCGGATCGGCTTGTCGGAAAGTCCCGAGGTACCGGCATTCTCCTTCGCCCAGGCGACCATGCCCTTCGAAGCATCCACGTGTGTGACGCGCGCGCCGGCTGCCGCAGCGGAAAGAGTAGCTCCGCCCGTATAGGCAAAAAGGTTCAGAACGCTGATCTCTCGTCCCGCATTGCGGATCCTGTCCGCGCACCAGTCCCAGTTCACGGCCTGTTCCGGGAAAAGTCCCGTGTGCTTGAAGCTGAACGGTTTCAAATTAAAAGTCATCTCTCTGTAAGAGATCGTCCACTGCTCCGGAAGATCGAAAAACTCCCACTCGCCGCCTCCCTTGACGCTTCTGTGGTAATGGCCGTTCGGTTTCTTCCAGCCGCGTGCCTTCTTCGGTGTATTCCAGATCACCTGCGGGTCCGGACGGATGAGTTCATAATCGCCCCATCTCTCCAGTTTCTCCCCGCCGGAAGTATCCAGCACTTCATAATCGTTCCACCGGTCTGCAAGCCACATATCTGTTCCTCTGTTCTTTCTGTATCGATCCGGCATTCGCGCGCTCCTAAAAAAACGCCGCTCCTGTCTATCCTCGTGCAACTCCCGATAAAGCAGCCACACCTGTCTGTCATTACACCGCCGTCGGTCTTCTCTTCCGGCGCGTTGATAATATGCAAATAGTATAAACGAAAGCCGGCACCATGCTTTATCGGCAAGTTCCGGCTTCCTCCAGCAGATGATGGGAGTCGAACCCACCTGTCCAGCTTGGGAAGCTGGCGTTCTACCGATGAACTACACCTGCATCATATGGGTGTATTATATGCCCAATAAGTACAAAAATCAAGTCGCAGTCCTATGTTATGCGCCTTCCGGCGCAATATTCGGTAACTTTTCGGTACTTATCTTCATACCTTTAAGGTATTTTTGCAGATACTATTATAGTTTCCGCTGCGATACCTGCAAAATACCGCCTCCTGTGCTATGATGTGCATATCGGAATATCGCAAGAAAGGAAGCATTATGAAAACAATTCATCCTTCGGTCTACCTGGCACCGGGAAGCCAGGTTGCGGGAAATGTAACGGTCGGACCCGAAAGCAGCATCTGGCAAAACGCGGTCCTTCGCGGTGATATGGAACCGATCAAGATCGGCAGAGGCACGAACATACAGGACAACGCCGTCCTTCACGGAAGTAAAAACTGTCCCATTACCGTCGGCGATTACGTAACGATCGGGCATTCCGCCATCGTTCACGGCTGCACCGTCGGCGACAACACCCTGATCGGCATGGGTGCGATCATCATGGATAAGGCCGTCATCGGCAAAAACTGTATCGTCGGCGCGGGCACCGTGATCACGGGCGGTAAAAGCATTCCGGACAATACCATGATCTTCGGCAATCCGCCGACGCACGTTCGGACGATCAAACCGGAGGAGCTTCTGCACATCAGAGAAAACGCCGACGAATATATCGAACTTGCCCGGAAAGCCATGCGTGTGAACGTGTAATTTCCGTTTTCGGGTCAATTCATACCATTCTGTTCACATTCTACCCTTCTGTTTACATTCCGGCATGACCGCAAAAAAGCCACCGTCCTTGCAGACGATGGCTTTTTTGCTTTGGTTTTCAACGTAACAGTTACTTCGCGTAATCTGTTACACGGCTTTCCCGAATTACATTTACTTTGATCTGTCCCGGATACTGCAGGGAATCCTCAATCTTCTTGGAGATATCCCGGGCAAGCAGTACCATATCGGCATCACTTACCTCTTCCGGCACAACCATAACGCGTATTTCTCTTCCCGCTTGAATAGCAAAAGATTTTTCAACTCCCTTGAAGGAGTCACCGATTTCTTCTAAGTCTTTTAATCTGTTGGTGTAGGTTTCCATGGATTCTCTTCTTGCACCGGGTCTCGCTGCCGAAATGGCATCGGAGGCCTGTACTACACAAGCAATCAGAGACTGCGGCTCCACATCACCGTGGTGAGCTTCAACCGCATTGACAACAATTGCAGGTTCTTTGTACTTTCTGCAAAGATCAGCGCCGATCTGAATATGGGATCCCTCAACTTCGTGGTCGATGGATTTTCCGATATCGTGAAGGAGGCCGGCACGTTTCGCCATGCGAACGTCAAGTCCGATCTCACTCGCAAGCAGTCCGCTTAACTGAGCTACCTCGATGGAATGCTTCAGTGCATTCTGACCGTAACTTGTACGGAAGATCATTCTTCCGAGAAGTTTGATGATCTCCGGATGAAGACCGTGAACACCAACTTCCATGCAGGCTGCTTCACCTTCCTCGCGGATACGGTTCTCAACTTCTTTTCTGGCCTTCTCTACAGTTTCTTCAATACGTGCCGGATGGATACGGCCATCAACGATCAGCTTCTCAAGTGCGATTCTCGCAATTTCGCGGCGGATCGGATCAAACGATGAAAGTACGACAGCTTCCGGTGTATCGTCGATGATCAGATCAACGCCGGTCGCCTGTTCCAGAGCACGAATATTACGGCCTTCACGTCCGATAATTCTGCCCTTCATTTCATCACCCGGAAGTTCTACGACAGAGATCGTAGATTCTGCCACATGATCAACGGCACATTTCTGAATAGCGGTGACCACATATTCCTGTGCCTTCTTTGCGGCATCTTCCTTTGCTTTCGACTCATACTCCTTGTAGAGCTTCGCCGAATCGATTTTTGCTTCTTCTTCAACAGATCTTAAAAGATATTCTTTTGCCTCTTCGGAGGTCAGACCGGAGATTCTCTCCAGTTCCTGTACGCGCTGTTCGTGTAATTCGTCAACCTTTTTTTCTTTTTTTCGTAATTCCGTTTCCTTTGCTGTAAGCTCACCTTCGCGACGCTCCAGTGAATCCGCCTTGCGATCCACAGATTCCTCTTTGGACAAGACGCGTTTCTCATACTTCTGCAGCTCAGCCCGACGCTCGCGATGCTCTTTCTCCTGTTCGTTTTTCAGCTTCAGATTTTCCTCTTTGGCCTCCAGGAGAGCCTCACGCTTCTTAGTTTCAGCAGTTTTCAATGCCTCATCTATGATGTTTCTGGCTTTTTCTTCCGCGGTTCCTACCTTCTCAGCATCCTGTCTGACTTTCTTTGCGACAGCAGCTTTTCCGGCTAACGGGACTGCAATAAGTACGGCAACAGCCACAGCAACGACAATGATAATCACTTGGACAATCAATGGCATTACAGGTGTACCTCCTTATTTGGTTGTCATTGTACACATACAACATACCTATTTTATACATTTATGAAAAATTTGTCAATTATTATAGTCGGGATTCTGGAAACGTCTTATCTCTTTCCAGATCGCGCCGGAACCGAAGCCCTTCCGCGCCAGAAAGCCGAAGGTTCGGCGCAGTTCCTTCTCATCCATCTTGTGCGGTTCTCCCGCCTTCTTGCACAGAAGCGCATAGATCATTTCCGACTCATCGATTGGAAACTTCTCCAATGCCTCCAGCACATATTCTTCCGCCACATGCTTCGCGGCAAGATCCGCCCTGATGACCGCAACGCTCTTGCGGCTCTTCATGCTGACAACATAGTTCTCCGCGTAGCGATAATCGTTGAGATAACCGAACGACTTCACATATTCGATTGCCGCTTCAGCATCCTCCGGCTCAAACTCCGCGTCGAGGAGCCGCTGCCGCAGTTCATATTCCGTCCGGTCCTTGTAAAGGAGCAGATTCATCGCCTTCGCCGCAGCCTTCTTCTCGCCCGGCGCCAGCCTCTCCGTCCGGCTCTTCTTCCCCTCGCTATCGACGTTATCCATGTTGTCTCCGCTGTTTTCCGGTTTCCATTCCTTCACGGCATGCTCCTCATCTCTCAGTTCACTATTTCTTTTGCCCCAGGCTTCAAACCGAGTCATTTTTCTTTTCGGATAAGAGGATCTTTATATCCTTTTCTTTTTGTCTATCCGCTTCCAAAACTATTTCTTTGATTTTTTTCTGTTCCTCGGACAGAACACCATTAGGAAGGTTCTTAAGTAAGATACTTTCATCCCTCTTGAAGTCCGCGACAAAAGCGGGTATACTTATTACAAAAGAAGCACCGCCGTCAGGCAGGCTCCCGTCCATCGTATGATGAACAGCTCCTGTGTTGGCAAGGGCTTCTTTTTGTTTGTCCGAAATAACTATTTCGCCCACAGTTATCACCATATAAAATTGGTCCTGCTGTTTTTCTTTTTCATGGATTGTTATTTAACAGGATACATTTTTTCTCCATCATGAAAAGCACTTAGCAACTGATGTACTTGTTTAACATCCTGCCCTTTTCTGCTTTCATGTCTATAACTTTCCACCTCAATCTTTATTGCATTTTGACATACAGGCTCTAGAACAGAAAGAAGTTTTCCCAAATTCACAAGATCAGCTCCGCGTTTCGACATCTGCGTGATGGACTCTCTTAATGTTGTTCTGGTAAATTTAATGATCTTATCAAACTCATGGAATCTTATATCT
>JAXJTA010000307.1:0-7741 GCA_036309825.1 Eubacterium sp.
CGTTGACACCTTCAGATATTTCTATCCTGACATGACAGACATATATTCCTGGTGGTCATATCGTTTCCAGGCCCGTCAGAAGAACGTCGGCTGGCGTATCGACTATTTTGTCGTGAGCGAAAATCTCAAAGAGAGGCTGACAGGCGCAAAGATTCACACAGAAATCTTCGGCTCGGATCATTGTCCGGTCGAGCTGGATATGGATTTGTAAAGAGCCGTATATATGGCCTTACTGCGGCTAACAGCCGGGAAATAATCATGGAATAATCATGGAAATAATCATGGAAATATCTGCCGGTGTAAGTGCAGTATACACTAGTGTCATTACAGAAGTATCATTTACAATATTACAGTAGGAGAGAAGATTATGACAGCAAAAACGGATTTTCATGCAGCACCTGCCGATCCCGAACGCCTTGGGGTCAGATGTGAAAAAGACGGGTATGTTTTTGCCGTCGCAGTGCCGGAGGATGAGACGGCTGAACTGCTCCTGTATCGAAGAGATGAAGAAGAACCCTGTCGGGTGATCGAACTTCCGGCAGAGGAACGGATCGGTGAAGTTAGTTGTGTCAGCGTCAGGATTCCTGATGGCGGGAAGTATGAATATAACTATCGGATCAATAACAGGATCGTTCCCGATCCGTACGCGCGTGTCGTGCGCCTCGTGGACGCGAAGAACTCTTCCACAGGAAATGGGAAGCAGATCCGCTGCGCGCTGACAAAAGCGGAACAGAGTCATTCCGACCCGCTGGAGATTCCGTATGAGGACTGCTTCTTCTATAAGGCGCATGTACGCGGCCTGACGATGGGGAAGGGGGCTGGCGTAAAGCACCCCGGCACCTTTACAGGTGTGAAGGAGAAGATCCCTTATCTGAAGGATCTGGGAGTCAATGCCTTGATTCTGATGCCTGTTTATGAATTTACCGAGGAGACGGATCCCGGGAGAGTTTATGTGCTTGATTCCTCCATTCGTGTGCTGGAACCGAAGAAACAGGAGCAAACCGTAAGGAAAAATTACTGGGGATATGCCGGCGGCCTTTATTTCGCACCGAAGGAATCATATAGTCTGAAGGATCCGGGCAGGGAATTTGCCGCAATGGTCGATGCCCTCCACGCGGCAGGCATTGAATGTATCCTTGAATTCTATTTTGACAGCCGTGTAAGCGGCGCCTTTGCCGCGGAAGTTTTGCGCTACTGGAGAATTCAATTCCATGTCGACGGATTCCGTCTGATCGGCGGAGGAAATTGGAGCCATGCGGTACAAGCCGATCCGGTACTGAAACGTTCGAAACTTTTATTTACCGGTTTCGATTATCATGAAGTATACGCGGACGGCAAAGCACCAAAGAAGAAATATCTCGGTGAGATCAACCTTGGCTATGAATATTTAATGCGGCGTTTCCTGAAAGGAGATACGGATGTCCATCCTTCCGAAGCAGCGCAGTTTATGCGTCGCACATCTCCCTATGCCGGAATTATCAATTATTTTGCCGATCAGGATGGTTTTACCATGGCGGATATGGTATCTTATGAGGAACGGCATAATGAACAGAACGGCGAAGGAAATCGTGACGGCGCTCAGCAGAACTTTACATGGAACTGCGGAGAGGAAGGCAGCAGCCGAAAAAACGCGGTCAAGGCGCTTCGCGCGCAGCAGCTTCGCAATGCCGTTCTCATGCTGATGACGAGCCAGGGGTCTCCGATGCTTCTGGCTGGTGATGAGGTCCTCAATTCACAGCAGGGTAATAATAATGCCTGGTGCCAGGACAATGAGACCGGCTGGGTCACATGGAACCGTGCGAAGGCCGCCAGAGCGCAGCTTGATCTGATAAAGAAGGCCGTGAAGTTCAGGAAGAAACATCCGGTTCTTCATACCGGCAAAAACTTCCGCATGTCCGATTATCGTACGCTGGGGCTCCCGGATCTGTCCTATCATACAAGTATTGCCTGGGTGGAAACGGGAAGTGAGATGCGCAACGGCATCGGCGCCCTCTATAACGGGCAGTATGTAGCTTCTCAGAATAACGAGACGGATGATATGCTTTACATTGCCTATAATATGTACTGGAAAGAGCAGAGCTTTGCGCTTCCGCATCTTCCGGAAGGCAAAAAATGGTATGTAAAAGCGGATACGACCGTTGAGACCGTTTTTGTCGAAGACGGAGCGGAACCGCTTATCCGGGAAAACGGAAAAAAAGGAGTGCAGGTCGCTCCCAGAAGTATTATGATTCTGATTGCAAAGTAAGGGCAGAAAATGTACGCAAAACAACATTTCAAGACGATTACAACGCATAAATTACTGGTCATGCGGTATTGCTTCCGGATGGGACTGATCAGGCAGGGACTTACCCATGATCTGTCCAAGTATTCCTGGACGGAGTTTTCCGAGGGAGCGAAATACTGGCAGGGCAACCGCAGCCCCAACAATGCGGAAAGAGAGGCAACCGGCGTTTCGCTTGCCTGGCTTCACCACAAGGGGCGCAATAAGCATCACTTTGAATACTGGATCGATTACGGTCAGGTGGACAAAGGTGAGACCGTCCTTCGTGGAGTGCCGATCCCCAGAAAATATATTGCGGAGATGGTTGCCGACAGGATCAGCGCTTCCCGCGTCTATCTGGGCGATAAGTATACGGACAGCGCGCCGTATGAATATTTCAAGGGCGGCATTGATAAACTCTGGTTTGTCCATCCGCAGGTAAAAAAGCATCTCGACATCCTGTTGAAGATGCTTGCGGAAAAAGGCGAAGAAACCACGATTCGTTATATACGAAACGTCTATCTGAAAAAGGAAAGGTAAAGGAGATCGAAAATGAAGAAAGTAGTTAAGTTTGGCGGAAGCTCACTTGCCAATGCGGAACAGTTCAAGAAGGTCGGCGAGATCATTCATGCGGACGAAGGCAGAAGATATGTGGTTCCGTCTGCGCCGGGAAGACGTTTCAGCAGTGACACGAAGGTAACCGATATGCTCTACGGCGCATACCATCAGGCGGAAGCCGGCGTGGATTTTGAAGATACACTTTCCAATATCAAGAGCCGTTATGACGAGATCATCACGGGCCTCGGCCTGAAACTTTCTCTCGATGAGGAATTCGAAAAGATCAGAGAAAAGTTCAAAAATCTTGCAGGTGCCGATTATGCTGCGTCCAGAGGTGAGTACCTGAACGGTATCGTAATGGCGGAGTTCCTCGGCTATGATTTCGTGGATGCTGCGGAGGTCGTGCGCTTTAATGACGATGGAAGCTTTAATGACGCGGAGACGGACAAACTCCTGTCCGCGCGTCTCAAAAAATCCGAGAGAGCGGTTATTCCTGGCTTTTTCGGTGCAAAGGCGGACGGCAGCATCGTGACCTTCTCCAGAGGCGGTTCCGATATCACCGGTTCCCTCGTTGCAAAGGCCGTTCATGCGGATCTGTATGAGAACTGGACGGATGTATCCGGTTTCCTGATGGCCGATCCCAGAATCATCAAGGATCCTGTTCCGATCAGCACGATCACCTATCGTGAGATGCGAGAGCTTTCCTATATGGGTGCGACCGTTCTTCATGAGGACGCCGTTTTTCCACTCCGTAAAGAGGGAATTCCGATCAATGTGCGCAACACCAACTGCCCGGATGATCCCGGTACGATGGTCGTTGAAAGCACATGCAATAAACCGAAGTTTGTCATCACCGGTATCGGCGGCAAGAAGGGCTTTGCATCCGTAACGATCGAGAAGGCAATGATGAATGCCGAGGTCGGCTTCGGCCGCAAGGTACTGCAGGTGTTCGAGAATGAGAATATGACTTTCGAGCATACGCCTTCCGGTATTGATACCTTCACGGTTCTTGTAAACCAGCATGACTTTGAAGCACATGAGCAGCAGATCATTGCCGGCCTGCACAGAACGGTAAAACCGGATATGATCGAACTTGAGTCCGATCTGGCGCTGATCGCCGTTGTAGGCCGCGGTATGAAGAGACAGAGAGGTACTGCGGGAAGGATCTTCTCCGCGCTGGCGCATGCCCATGTCAACGTCAAGATGATTGATCAGGGTTCTTCGGAGTTGAATATCATTATCGGTGTCGAGAACCGCGATTTTGAGACGGCGATCAAGGCGATCTACGATATCTTCGTTCTGGCACAGCTGTAATTTTTTCCGTTACAATCACAAGCTCCTATGCTATAATAGATTCAGAACTGTATGCGCGTTCCCGGGGAGCGCGCATACTTGCAGAAATAGAAGTTTTATTTTCAAATGAATAAGGAGACAAACAGATGAAACGTGTATTGCTGAAGCTCAGCGGCGAGGCACTTGCCGGCGGAAAGAAGACCGGATTTGACGAAGAGACGGTTATCGGTGTAGCGAAGCAGGTTAAGGTCCTCGTTGACGAGGGAGTACAGGTAGGCATCGTTATCGGCGGCGGCAACTTCTGGAGAGGCCGTTCCAGCAAAAACATCGATCGTACCAAAGCGGATCAGATCGGTATGCTGGCAACTGTCATGAACTGCCTCTACGTATCGGAGATCTTCCGTTCGCAGGGGATGATGACCTCGGTTCTGACACCGTTTACATGCGGAGACATCACAAAGACCTTCTCCAAGGACAGAAGCAATAAATATTTCGCGCACAACATGGTCGTATTCTATGGCGGCGGCACGGGAAGTCCGTATTTCTCCACCGACACGACCGCTGTATTAAGAGCGATCGAGATCGACGCGGATGCGCTTCTTCTGGCAAAGGCAGTCGACGGTGTTTACGACAGCGATCCGAAGACAAATCCCGACGCAAAGAAATACGATGAAGTTTCCATCGATGAAGTTATCGCAAAGAAACTGCAGGTCGTTGATATGACTGCTTCTGTTCTCGCGATGGAGAACAAGATGCCTATGATCGTCTTCGGTCTGAACGAAGAGAACAGCATTATCAACGCGGCACACGGAATCATCACCGGTACAAGAGTTACCGTATAAATGTCAATAAGAGGAGGTTTTACTAATGGATGAAAGAGTGAAGGTTTACGAAGAGAAGATGAACAAGACCATCGCGAACCTTAAGAGCGAGCTCAGCACGATTCGCGCGGGACGCGCAAATCCGCATGTTCTTGACAGAATCACTGTCGATTACTACGGAGCGCAGACGCCGCTGCAGCAGGTTGCGAACATCACCGTTCCCGAGGCCAGAATCATTCAGATCCAGCCGTGGGAGGCATCCCTTGTAAAAGGGATCATCAAGGCGATCCAGGTGTCCGAACTCGGCATCAATCCGAGCACGGACGGCAAAGTAGTCCGCCTGGTATTCCCGGAGCTTACCGAGGAGCGCCGTAAAGAGCTTGTCAAGGACGTTAAGAAAAAAGGCGAAGAGGCGAAGGTAGCAACCAGAAATATCCGTCGTGACGCAAATGAAGCGTTCAAAAAACTTGAAAAGGCAGAGGATATTTCCGAAGACACGATCAAGGAACTTGAGGAGTCTGTACAGAAGCTGACCGATAAGCATATCAAAGAGATCGACAAAGACGTAGAAGAGAAATCCAAAGAGATCATGACCGTCTGATCCGGAAAAGTCAGGGGCTGCCGCCCCGGGCAGAAAAGCCCGGCGGCAGTCCTTTTCTATGCGTTAACCATTCTATTTTAGGAGAAGATTATGGCAGATAACAAAGAGCCGGGTAAGCTCATTATTCCCAGACATATCGCGCTGATCCTGGACGGAAACGGTCGCTGGGCGAAAGCAAAGGGAATGCCGCGGAGCTACGGTCATATCGTCGGTTGCGAAACACTGGAAAAAATGTGCAACATCATCGGTGACATGGGTGTCGAATACCTGACCGTCTATGCATTTTCCACAGAGAACTGGAAGCGCTCCGAGGAAGAGGTTACGGGACTTATGAACCTGTTCCGCCGATATCTGAAACGTCTGCAGAAGACTGCGGTGAAGCGGCAGATGCGTGTAAAGATCATCGGGGACAAGACGGGACTGGCCGAAGACATCCAGGAGGAGATCAAGGATCTTGAGAGTCTGTCGAAGAATTTTGACAAGATGGTCTTCCAGATCGCGCTCAATTACGGCGGTCGTGATGAAATTACCCGTGCCGTCAACAAATTGGCAGACGATGTAAGAAGCGGAGCATTGACAGAGGAGCGTATTACAGAAGAAACGATCGAGTCCTATCTGGATACTGCCGGTGTTCCGGATCCGGATCTGTGCATCCGGACGAGCGGGGAGCTGCGGATCTCAAACTTCCTGCTCTGGCAGCTGGCATATACGGAATTCTACTTTACAGATGTTCCGTGGCCCGCATTTGACAAAAAAGAACTGGTCAGGGCACTTGAGAAATACAGCAGCCGTGACCGCCGATTCGGAGGTGCAAAGTAATGTTTTCAATTTATCTGATTGGTCTGATTTTAACCGGTGTGATGCTCGTCATTCAGTATCTCACCAGAAAGGTCGACAATTCCTTTCTTACACGTCTGATCAGCGGAGTTATTCTGCTTCTTATCGCCCTTATGACCATTGTCGCGGGAGGCTGGGTGCTTTACGCGACGGCATTGATCCTGTCTCTGATCGGAGCCTTTGAGCTGTACAGGCTTCTTGGGATCCGTGAAGAGGGAAAAACGATCGGCCTTCTGGAGGCAGCCGGTTATTTCGCGATCATTCTGTATTATCTGAGCATCGCGTTTAACTGGGGCATTCTGCAGCTGCCGGTCATTCTGATCGGTCTTGTCATCGTGATGGCGGTATACGTTTTTACCTTTCCGAAATATCATGTAAATAAAGTTGCCGGCACACTTCTCGGCATCGTGTATGTCGGCGTCATGCTTTCGTTTGTCTACCAGACCAGAATGCTGGAAGACGGTGAATTTATAGTATGGCTTATTTTCCTCTGCTCCTGGGGCTGTGATACCTGCGCGTACTGTGCGGGAAGACTCTTCGGAAAGCACAAAATGGCACCGATCCTGAGTCCGAAAAAAACGGTGGAGGGTGCAGTCGGCGGCGTGATCGGAGCGGGACTTCTGGGGCTCATCTACGGTCTGCTGACGCAGGGGCCTGTGATCGAGTATATCATTATCTGTCTGGTCGGCGCACTGATCTCCATGGTCGGTGATCTGGCCGCATCCGCGATCAAGCGCAATATGGAGATCAAGGATTACGGTCATCTGATCCCGGGACACGGCGGCATACTGGATCGCTTTGACAGCGTGATCTTCACGGCACCGATCATCTACACACTGGCTGTCAGTCTGATCCGCTAGAGCATACGTATAATCATCTTATCTGATCAACCGCGCACGCAGACCGCATTTTACGGAAGAGGCGAGAGCGGGGAGGAAAATGTTATGAAGAAAATCGCGATTCTCGGGTCCACGGGTTCCATCGGAACGCAGACCCTGGATGTTGTAAGAAATAACGGCGATATCGAAGTGGTTGCGCTTTCCGCGGGAAAGAGCGTTGATCTGCTGGAAAAACAGATCCGCGAATTTAAACCGCGTCTTGCGGTACTGTATGAAGAGACAGCCGCGAAAGAGCTGTCTGTAAGGATCGCGGATACAGGCACGAAGGTCTTGACCGGAATGGACGGACTGCTTGAACTGGCGACGATGCCCGAAGCGGATATTCTGGTAACCGCGATCGTCGGAATGATCGGTATCAGACCGACGCTGGCAGCGATCGAAGCGGGAAAAGACATTGCGCTCGCGAATAAGGAAACGCTCGTTACGGCCGGTCATCTGATCATGCCGCTCGCGGCGGAAAAGGGAGTGCAGA
>JAXJTA010000308.1:0-2506 GCA_036309825.1 Eubacterium sp.
CAAGGAATATGTGGATATTCCGGTCATCTGCGCGGGAAGAATGGAGCCGGAGGTCGGTGCTGCCTCGATCGCCAAGGGACGCATCGATGCGATCGCCGTCGGCCGTCAGTTCCTGGCAGACCAGAAGTGGGTCACCAAGCTGATGGAGGATCGCGAAGAGGACATTCGTCCTTGTATCTGCTGTCATGCGGCCTGCTTCGATCTGACCAAATACGAAGGTTCCGCCAATGCGCAGGACTTCAATGACTCGATCCATATGTGCCGCTGCGCCGTCAATCCGATGACGATGCACACCGACCATTACAAGATCGTCCGCACAAAGCATCCGAAGAGAGTAGCCGTCATCGGCGGCGGTATCGGCGGCATGGAAGCGGCGCGCGTGCTCAAGCAGCGCGGGCACTTCCCGGAGATCTATGAGAAGAGCGATCACCTCGGCGGTATCTTTATCGCGGCGGCGGCTCCGGACTTCAAGGAGAACGACAAGCGCCTGATCGAGTGGTTCAAACGGCAGATCGAGCTGTGCGGTATTCCGGTTCATCTGAATACCGAGGTGACCGATATCGGAGAGCTCGATGTGGATGAAGTCATCATCGCCACGGGCTCCGAGGCAAATCACATCCCGGTTCCGGGAGCGGAAAACGGCATGGATGCCTGTGACTATCTGTACGGAACGAAGGAAGTGGGCGAGAATGTGGTCATCATCGGCGGCGGCCTGACCGGCTGTGAGATCGCGTATGACCTCTTCCGCAAAGGCAAGAATCCGACGATCGTTGAGATGAAGAATGACTTGATGGCAGTGAAAAACCTCTGCCTCGCAAACTCCAGCTACCTGCGTGACTTCTTTAAGGCAAACAAGGTGCCGGTATACCTGAGCGCGACTGTTAAGGATATTCGCAAGGACGGCGTGACGATCACCGACAAAAACGGTGAGACCGTCGAGCTTGCTGCGGATTCCGTGATCCTGTCGGTCGGCTACCATTCGAAGCCTCTGCATGAGCCAATGCGCTACGTACAGGTCATCGGCGATGCCTCAAAGGTCGGCAACCTCCGCTCCGTCATCTGGGGCGCGTGGGACGCGGCGATGAAGATCTGACAGAGCGGAAGCGTCAACGCGTTGACGAAGAACTGATGAAACGCGAATGACAACGTGTCGACGCAGGACTGATGAAACAAAAAACGAAACATCCATCTTCTCTTGACGAGAGCGGTAAGGATGTTTCGTTTTTTGCGTTTTTCCCGGCTGCATGCAGCAGCCGAATCAATTCTTCTTCACGATCATGCGGTTCTTTTCGAAGTCGGCCGCGACGATCGAGCCCTGGATCGTCAGGGTCTGTCCGAAGAGATCGCGGAAGGACAGGGTATCCTTGTCCACCTGAACTTCGGACGTGTTTGTCATCAGAACTTCGTTGGTATCAACGAGTACGACATCGGCAAGGCACATAAGGAAGCCTCCTTTCAAATTTCAAAGCGAAGATTGCGTGGGAATTCTGCGTGCGAATTCTGCAGGCGGAGATTACAGTTCGATCTTTGCGAGCTTCTCGTTGCCCGCGAGGAAAAGTTCTACTGCTTCGCGAATCGAGGCAGCGGCATCCGCGCGGCCTTCCGACTCCAGCGTTTTTGCAAGATCGAGCAGTTCCTCGGCATGATGCGCGTTGTGGTCGATCATGTATTTGAGCAGGATACCGCTCTTATCCGGCGCGGCGTCGTGCGAATGCTCATGATCGTGTGTATGTGTGTGGCTGTGTTCGTGGGTGTGCGTCGTTCCGTCTGCGTGTGTGTGTTCATGTGTGTGCGAATGTTCGTGAGCGTGCGTGTGCTCTGAATCGTGTGGATCATGCCCCATAATAGTTTCCCCCTAATAGCTTGTTATGCAGTTGCGCTGTTCAGTGATTTGAATCAGTTCGTCGATCAGTGCACTGTTAAGTTTAATTGCAGAAATACCTATTCGTATTATACCATAAAAAAAACGGACTGTGCTATGGAAAGCACAGTCCGCGGAATTACATATCGTTGATTTGCTTGAGCCTGATCGAATTACACAGATCAGGAATGATTCGGATTCTTTCGATCTTTTGGAAGAGGCTGCGTGCTATATATTGTATAACCTTCTACTGAATAGGAATATACGACCGGAACATCCTGATAAGGTTCCTGATCCCAGGTGGTAACAGTTTCACTTGACTGAACAGAGTCTCGGAGTCGGATACTGTAATACCCGTCTGCACGATAATATGGAGGATAATTTTCTGTCTGCAAGCTTGGGACACTATTTGTTTCAACGTAATAATTACCTCTGATTCGATAGCATCCGGAGATTGAGTCCTGGGCTTCAAATGTGTTAATCGTGTATGTCGGTTTTGTCCAAGATGTTTTCATTGATTGATTGAGTCCCCCATTGATTAAATGCTTTCAAACAGAACCGGCAAGTGCGGTTCTGCCGCATCGAGAAATCGATACGGATATCGAATGCACATAAAATTGCACCATGTATTTGAACTATTATAAC
>JAXJTA010000309.1:0-13032 GCA_036309825.1 Eubacterium sp.
CCTGCAATCTATCATTACGCCGGCGCGGTAAAACCGTGGAACGATCCGGAGAAGGAGGGAGCATCCCTCTGGTGGGGATCGGCGCGTGAACTTCCGTGTTACGAGAAGCTTCTCAAGCAGCTTCTGAACGCGGGCAATGCAGGAAGCAATCCGGTCGAGGCAGCCGTATCGAAGGCAAAAGCGGTCGTGAAGAAATATCCGGTGAAGCCGGCAGGCAATCCGAACCGCGCCATGGTCACCGCAGCAAAGAAGGCAGTACGGAAAGTACAGAGCAGGCTTTCTCCGGAGACGCAGAAGCAGCTGAAGCGCAAGATGAAGGAAGTTCTTCCGCAGTCTGTTATAGACAAGCTGAAGAAATTGCGCTAAAATACGCTCAATAGATATTACAAAAGTATTACGGCAGGGGCTGCGCAGAAGGGGAGCGGTTCCTGCCTATGATGCCATTTATTTTACAAAAGGGGAAGTGAATCAATGAACAGGGGAAAGTTAAGAATCGGAAGTGGGCTGCGGCTCTTTGCTGCTGCGGCATTTCTTCTGCTCGTCATCGCAGCGGGCCTTGCTCTTATGAGTAAGGAGGCGCACGCGGAAGAAAACGGGTATCCGATCATGGGTACCACGGAGACGACGGTGCAGGCAATGGCGGCGTATTACAACGCAAGAGCCACCTATCCGGCCTATTACGCGACAACGGACGCGCCGGATATCTATACCTTCTGCCAGATCTACATGGAAGAAGCGACAGCCGAGGGCGTGAAGCCGGAGGTCGCATTCTGCCAGGCCATGAAAGAAACGGGCTTCATGCGCTACGGCGGTGATGTGAATATCGAGCAGTTTAACTTCGCCGGAATCGGCGCTGTCGGCGGCGGCGCGAAGGGCGCTTCTTTTGCGAGTGTGCGCGAGGGCATCCGTGCGCAGATCCAACACCTGAAGGCTTACGCCTCCAAGGATGCACTCGTTAACCCGACCGTTGATCCGCGTTTCAAGTATGTTACCCGCGGGATCTGTCCGACCGTTGAATCTCTGGACGGTCATTGGGCGACGGCTTCCGGATACGGGGGGTCGATCCTCACCGATTACATGAGTAAGCTCCTCGGAAAAACGATCGTTCCGTCTACCGCCGTGGAAGAGAAGACCGAAGGCGATACAGGAAACAACGATCCGACAGAGAACGGAACGACGAATAACGGATCCGATGCGGGAAACGGCACAGATACACCGGTGACGCATGTCACAACGTATCAGGGTGTGGATTATTCCGCTGTTTATGATCCGGAATATTATTACGCGAACAATCCCGATGTGGCAGCGGCCTGCGGAGAAGATGAAAATCATCTGATCGAGCACTTTGCTGTCTGCGGAATCAAGGAAGGCCGACAGGGCAGTGCGGACTTCGATCCGGCATCCTATCGGAATGAATATGCCGACCTGCGCGCAGCCTTCGGTTCCGATACGAAGCAGTATTATATCCATTATATCAATTACGGAAAAAGAGAAGGGCGTCACGGCACGGGCTGCACAGCGCTCATGAACGCGGTGACAACACTGAACGGCGTGGATTATTCCGCTGTTTATGATTACGCGTATTATCTGAATAACTACGCGGATCTGAAGAAAGCCTTCGAGGGTGATGATGTTGCCGCTCTCCGCCACTTTGTCAATAACGGGATGAAGGAAGGACGCCAGGCAATTGCGGACTTCAATGTGTACTCCTATCGGAGCCGCTACGCGGATCTGAGAAAAGCCTTCGGCTCCAACATCGCGCAGTATTATCTGCACTATATTTACAATGGTGTCAAAGAAGGACGAAACGGCGCGAGTACAGCAGCTGTTACACCGACGACCGTCTATGACGGCGTGGATTACGCGGATGTCTATGACTATGCTACCTATATTCTGAACAATCCGGATGTGAACAATGCCTATATGGGCGATCCGGAGCAGGTTTTAAAACACTTTGTATACTGCGGTATGAAGGAGGGCAGAATCGCCTCGACTTCTTTTAACCCGCATATTTACAGAGCACGATATACAGACTTGAATCATGCTTTTGGCGACAACCTGGAGACTTACTACATACACTACATGAGATACGGGAAGGCTGAAGGACGCAGCGCTTCCTGAAAGGCATGAGAAAAGAGGAAAAACTATTGAACAATTTGATCAAGAAGATCCTTGCGGGCACACTTGCGGCAGCTATGGCATTTTCGGCAGTACCTGCATCGATCACCTACGCAGATGAAAACGCCGTTTTTTCCGAATCCAACGCGGACGATACGGCAGCCGATGCAAGCGCCGCGGAAGACGCGGCAGGCAATGCGGGTGAAAGTGCGGGAGAAGATACCCCCGACGTATGGCTCAGCTATGCGGCGGTCGGCAGCGCTTCTGTAGCGGCGCCGGGAACGGAGGATATCGTTGTATCTCTCGGCACGGCAGAAGAAGTAACCGTTACCGATGCTGTCCTTACTTATACCAATGAAGAAACGGGAGAGGTCCTCACATCGACACCTGTTCAGGAGGAAGACGGCGCATGGAAGTTCAGCATCGACTTTGCGGATGATGCCGAAGCGCATGTGTATGATCTGACTTCCGTATCCTACGAGACGGACAGTGAAAACGCGACGATCACCTTTGCCGAGGCAGGCATTGAACCGAAGTTTGCGGTCAATACCTACGTAGAGACAAATCCGGACGAGGTGCTGGAAAGCTCCGAAGGCAGCACGGAAGGAACGTCCGATGACGGTCTGGTCAGTGTGACGGCTCTTGATGAGGATGGCAATGAGATCGCGGTCGATAATATCGAAGACGCGATCGATGAGGCGCAAGCCAATACGGACGTCAGTGCGGCGGCAGCGGACACGACCGATACCTCTGTTTTTGATGAAAATATCAAGGAAGAGGGAGAAGGAACGGTCGGCGGCGCGAACAGAAACGTCGTTGTCGTTCTGGATCCGGGCCACGGCGGCGCGGATTCCGGCGCGACCGGGTACGGCCTCCAGGAGAAAAATCTGACGATGGCGATCGCCAATGCCTGCAAAGCCGAGCTTCAGAAATACGAAGGCATCACCGTCTATATGACAAGACAGACGGCCGATGAACCGCTGCAGGGCGAGATCTATGAAGATCTGGAGAACCGGACCGCCATTGCCGAAAGTTATCATGCGGACCTGTTTTTCTGCATCCATATCAATGCGGGAGGCGGAACGGGAGCGGAAGTTTACTATCCGACCCAGAATTATAAAGCCGGTATCGGTATCCAGGGATCCGATGTGGCGGTCCTCACGCAGAATCAGCTCGTA
This sequence comes from Eubacterium sp., assembly GCA_036309825.1. GTDB lineage: Bacteria > Bacillota > Clostridia > Lachnospirales > Lachnospiraceae > Bilifractor. The sequence goes on from JAXJTA010000309.1 coordinate 3,297, forward strand.
GCACTCGGGCTGGCGGACCGCGGCGTATTCAGCGGTGACCACGATGATGCTGTTTATCCGGACGGCAGTGCTGCTGACGGGCTGGCGGTTATCCGCGGCTGCAAGAGAAGAGGTATTCCGGCTGTTCTCGTAGAGCACGGCTTTATCGACAACGGATCCGATGTAGCCAGATTCCTCGGCAGTTCGGCCGGAACGACAAAGCTCGGCGTTGCGGACGCGACGGCAATCGCGCAGTACTTCGGTCTGACGCAGAATGCCGCGACGAGCGGCGGCCTTGACTATTCGGCCGTTTTTGACGCGGATTATTATGCAAACCGCTATCCGGACCTGTACAATCTCTACGGGCATGATGAGCAGAGACTGTTTCAGCATTTCCTGAATAACGGCATGAAAGAGGGCCGTCAGGCAAGCGCGGAATTTGATCCTGCTTACTACAAACAGACATATACGGATCTTGCAGAGCAGTTCGGCAACAACAATGTGACCTATTATGTGCATTATATCCGATGCGGCAAAGCGGAAGGCCGCAAAGGCGCGGGTGAAGTGAAACTGGCCTGCTACCGCGGCGTGGATTATTCCTCGGTCTACAACTTCGATTATTACACATCACACAACAGTGACGTGGCGAAGGCCTTCAGCATGGACCCGGTCCGCACGATCGCACATTTTGTCTATAATGGCATGAAAGAAGGCCGTCAGGCGAACAGTGAATTCGATCCGGAGTATTACCAGGCGACTTACTCGGATCTGCGTAAAGCCTTCGGCAACAATATGAAGCTTTACTATCAGCACTACATGCAGTATGGTAAGAAGGAAGGACGCAAAGGAAACGGATCGGGAACCGACACGGATTACGAGGACGATACCACGGTAACGCTGTATCGCCTGTATTTCCCTGGGACGAGAGAGCATTTCTACACGAAGGATCTCAATGAGAGGAGAGTTCTTCTGACAAAAGGCTGGCAGGATGAGGGCGTTGCCTGGCTTTCACCGGAACATTCCTCACAGCCGGTCTATCGTCTGTTTAATCAATACAGCTCGGATCATCACTATACGGCTGATTACAATGAGTACATAACGCTGATCCGTCAGGGCTGGACGGGAGAGGGAATCTGCTGGTACGGCGCGACAGGCGACGCGGCAGCTGTTCCGGTCTACAGGGAGTTCTATCCGTATATTACAACGGGAGCTCACAATTATACGACGGACGCGTACGAACATTCCGTATTGACAACCCAGAGAGGCTGGAGAAACGAGGGGATCGCCTGGTACGGCCTTGCCGGATAAGCTTCGACAGCTATCCGCATCCGGTGGCGGGATCGTCGGAACAAATAGGATGCAACACCATGAAAATTACAGGGGGAATAAATGGACAAGATCGCAGTTCTGATTCCTTGCTACAACGAGAGCAAGACCATTGAAAAAGTAGTTACCGATTTCAAACGCGTGCTGGGTGACGAGGCTGTCATCTATGTATACGATAATAATTCCAAGGACGGAACCGATGAAATTGCCCGGAGAGCGGGCGCCGTGGTCCGCTATGAGTACCAGCAGGGCAAGGGCAATGTTATCCGTCGTATGTTTCGAGACATCGACGCCGAGTGCTATCTGATGGTCGACGGAGACGATACCTACCCGGCGGAGAACGCACCGGCGATGGTCGAAAAGGTCCTCGGGAAGCAGGCGGACATGGTCGTCGGAGACCGTCTGTCATCCACCTATTTCACCGAGAACAAGAGACCGTTCCACAACTTCGGCAATTCCTTTGTCAGAAGTTCCATCAATAAGCTGTTCAAAGCCGATATCCGCGATATTATGACCGGTTACCGCGCGTTCAGCTATCAGTTTGTAAAGACCTTCCCGGTTCTGTCCAAGGGCTTCGAGATCGAGACGGAGATGAGTATCCATGCAGCCGATAAAAACATGTATATCGAGAATGTGATCATCGACTACCGCGACCGTCCGGAGGGCAGCGTATCCAAGCTGAATACCTATTCCGACGGCTTTAAAGTCATCAATACGATCATCCGCCTGTTCCGCACGTATCGGCCGGGCTTCTTCTTCGGTATCCTGGCGCTGATCCTTGCGGTCCTCGGCATCGCTTTTGTGATTCCGGTATTCGCGGAGTATTTCCAAACCGGTTTGGTGTCCAGATTCCCGACGCTGATCGTCAGCGGTTTCGCGATTCTCGCGGCGATCATTTCGCTCTTCTCCGGCACGATGCTTGAAACGATGACCTGGAAGAACAGACAGGATTTCGAGATGGAGCTGCATCGCGTGAACGATGTGAAAGCGCAGAAGGAGAAAGAGGCTTAAACAGAGGTTTTCAAAGCTGAACAATTTCTTAAAAGAATTTGTTGACAAGCCTGCTTCTATTTGATATTATTAACGGCGTCGGTAAAAGCATTGCCGATGCCAGTGCTGCTGTGGCTCAGTCGGTAGAGCGTCGCCTTGGTAAGGCGGAGGTCACCGGTTCGATTCCGGTCAGCAGCTCACAGACCCCGAGAGGATTTCCTCCCGGGGTTTTTTGACGTATGGATCCCGGCAGGCGGATCCGGCCGAAAGTTCTTTCGCAGGATGAAAAATTTTTTCAATGAATACAGGCTGTGCCTCGTTCTGCCGATGCGATAGTATAAGTAACAATAATATAATGAGAATATAGTGGTCTGTGAGAAATATGCCTCTCACAGATCTTTTTTATTGCATATAGCATAAAAAAGAATGACAGAAATATACAATGTGTACAAAGAACAATAAAATGTTCATTATTACATGATAAATAACAAATTGATACGCCGATTGTAAAATGAAGTTGGACATCTGAATAAAATAAAGATCCATGGCAGGATCTTTGGTAGAATGTAAGTCACCACAACCAACTTTCTACAGGAGAATCGCCACCATGGACCAATCTCATTCTACCATAGCTTCCCATATAAAAGGCAAACATCTTTCGTATGAGGAACGAGTTCTTATTCAGATTCGTCTTAAAGACCACTACTCCATCCGGGCAATTGCCCGTGAGATCGGCTGCTCACCGAGCACTGTTTCGAACGAAATAGCACGTGGCTCCGTTGCCTTGTATAACGGCCACGTGACCCGATATAAGGCGTCTGCCGGTCAGAAAGCCTATGAAGACAACCGAAAGCACAGCTGCCGGCATTATGACTTCCTGAGCAGATCAGCGTTTCTGGAGTATGTGTTGAAACACTTTACAGAAGATTGCTGGTCATTGGACGCCTGTGTCGGACGCGCAGTTCTCGACGGTGAATTTACCAGAGAACAGATGGTCTGCACCAAAACCCTTTACCGCTATGTTGATCTTGGTCTCTTCGGCATCCGGAACCATAACCTTCCTGAAAAGCTGAAGCGTAAGTCCAAGAAACATAGGGCTCGGATCAACAAGAAAAAGCTGGGCCGCAGCATTGAGGAACGTCCAAGGGAGATCGAATCCCGTGAGGAATTCGGGCACTGGGAATGTGACCTCGTATTGGGCGCCAAGACCCGGGATGACCAGGTCCTGCTCACTCTTGCTGAACGCAAAAGCCGTGAGTTCCTGCTGCTTCCTATTGCAGACAAGACATCAGCGTGTGTCATGAAGGCAATCAAACAGCTTCAGGAGACTTACAGCGAACACTTCGGCGAAGTGTTCAAAACGATCACGACCGATAACGGTTCGGAATTCGCCGACCTTTCAGAACTTGAGAAGATGGCTGATACGCTTGTCTACTATGCCCATCCCTACACATCCTGCGATAAGGGAACCGTAGAGCGGCATAACGGCCTGATCAGAAGGTTCATACCAAAGGGTAAGCGGATTGATGACTTTACCGGCCAGCAGATCTCCGATGTGGAGACCTGGTGTAACTGCCTCCCACGGAAAGTCCTGGGTTACAGAACCCCGGATGAAATCTTCGAGGAGGAAATCGACCGAATCTACCAGGCTACTGCCTAGCGGAGGGTGTCCAACTTGTTATTGCAATTTGCGTAACAAATTGATACAAAAATAACGCAAAATATGCTATACTTACAATGTTTTTGGCTTTTATTTTGTAAAACTTTTAACAAGGCCGGCGGCGAAAGAGCGTCCGCGGCGGAGAAAGGAGACTAGAAATGGCTGTTATTCCGTTTCTGATCTGCTTTCCTCTGGCAGTAGCTGTATTAATGTATTGTATCCGGGCAAATAAGATCCGCAACTTTATCGCGTACTGCAGCGTGATTGCGATCATGACCGGAGTAGCGGTACTGACAGTACAGTGGTGCATCGGAGGAATGCAGCCCATCAATCTGTATGTCGAGACCGAAATGGTCGATCACATCATCCTGGCGGGTGAACTCGCCCTGATGGTGATCGTTACGATCCTCTGCTTTATTCACAGAAAGTACTGGATCAGCCTGTTGTCGATCGCACCGACACTTCTGATCGCGTATGCTGAACTCTTCGGACCGAAGGTGGAAGCGCTGTCTCATATCCGCGTTGACCGGCTGTCCGTTCTGATGTGCATCATCATTGCGGTAATCGGCGGCCTTATCATCGTCTACGCAGTCGGTTATATGCATGGCTATGCGCATCATCATACAGAGTTCGCGGACAGAAGATACTACTTCTTCATGCTGCTTTTCCTGTTCCTCGGTGCGATGTTCGGCTTCGTTCTGTCCGACAGCCTTCTGTGGATCGTCCTTTTCTGGGAGACGACCAGCGTCTGCTCGTTCCTGCTGATCGGTTACACACAGGAGCCGATTGCGGTGCAAAACTCCTTCCGTGCACTCTGGATGAACCTGCTCGGCGGAGTGGGGCTGACCGTCGGCGTCGTATACTTCATGTATGAGGGACATTCCGTTTCGCTGTTCCATCTGGTAAATCAGGGAATCTTCGGCACACGTTTTACCATCATTCCGATCGCAATGATCTCCTTTGCGGCCCTGACAAAGGCGGCTCAGATGCCGTTCTCAAGCTGGCTGATGGGAGCGATGGTCGCGCCGACACCGTCTTCCGCGCTCCTGCACAGCGCAACGATGGTCAAGGCTGGAATCTACATCCTGATCCGCCTGTCACCGGCCCTGTCCGGCACCCATACGGGCAACATGGTGTCCTTTGTCGGCGGCTTCACTTTCCTGGTCGCTTCTATTATGGCGATCGCGCAGACCGACGCAAAGAAGGTATTGGCCTTCTCGACCATTTCCAACCTGGGTCTGATGACTGCCTGCTGCGGTGTCGGTACACCCGAGACGACCTGGGCGTGCGTCTTCCTGATGCTGTTCCACGCGATCTCGAAATCGCTGCTGTTCCAGGATGTCGGCGCGACGGAAAACTCCATGCACACCAGAGATATCGAGGAGTTCCACGGACTGCTTTACCGTCTGCCGAAGCTGGCAGTCTTCCAGTTCATCGGAATTGCCGGTATGTTCCTGGCTCCGTTCGGCATGCTGATCTCCAAGTGGTCGGCGCTGAAGGCATCTGTTGACGAGCGCAACATCGTCCTTGTTCTGTTCATTATCTTCGGTTCCGCGACGACCTCGTTCTACTGGACGAAGTGGATGGGCAAGCTGATCGCGCACAGCCGTCCGATTCCGATCAAGGATATCACAAAGAAAAACGAGAACATTTCTCTTACGGTCCATGCCGTACTGATGCTTCTTCTGTGCGTTCTGTTCCCGGCGCTTTCCAGAGGTTACGTGGATCCGATGATCGTTGAACTGTACGGACGGCGCGAGGATGTACTGCCGATGGCGCTATTGTACACGCTGGTCATTGTCATCTGCATGGTATTCGCGGTTCCTGCCGTTGCTCACTTCGTAAACAGCAAGCAGGAGATGAATGTAAAGCCGTCCTATATGAACGGTATCAATGTCGGAGATAACCGTTTTTTCGTGGATTCGCTCGGCGAAGAGAAGAGACTGTACATGACAAACTATTATTTCGCTCATAAGATCGGTCAGAGAAAACTGATGATTCCGAGTCAGCTGATCTCGATGGCGGTCATCGTTGTTACACTTTGTATCATCGTAGGAGGTGCGCTCGTATGATCCAGACAGATTCTATTCTTACAAAAGTGATCTTCGTTGCGGCCTACATTCTGCTGGCACCGCTGATCGGCGGCCTCCTTGCCGGCATCGACAGGAAGATCTCCGCGCGCATGCAGAGACGTATCGGACCGCCGATCCTGCAGCCGTTCTATGATGTACACAAGCTGTGGCACAAGCAGGTAATCGCGGTAGAGAAGGCGCAGAGCTGGTTCCTCATGACCTATCTGATACTGATGATCTTTACCGGGGCGATGATGTTCTCCGGTACCGATATTCTGATGTGCTTCTTCGTTCTGTCGACCGCGGCAGCCTTTCTGTTCTTTGCGGCGATGGTTACAAACTCACCCTACGGCTATATCGGCGCGCAGCGCGAATTGCTGCAGATCATGGCTTACGAACCGTCGATTCTGATGACCTGTGTGGGCTTCTATCTGGTCGCGCATTCCTTCGAGGTATCGAAGATCGTTGCCGGACCGGTGAGCCGCATTCTGTATCTGCCGGGATTTTTTGCGGCATTCGTTTTTTCGCTGACCATTAAACTGAGAAAATCTCCGTTCGACACGAGCGCGTCCAGACATCCGCATCAGGAGCTGGTCAAGGGACTGACGACCGAAATGGGAGCCAGAAACCTTGCGATCTTCGAGATCGCGGAGTGGTACGAGACCGTATTTCTCTGCGGCGTTGTTGCGATGTTCATTCTGAATACCAGCTGGGTCAGCATTCCTGTGGCGATCCTTGTCATCCTCGCGGTATTTTTCCTGGAGATTCTGATCGACAATACGAATGCGCGCGTGAAATGGCAGTCGATGCTGCTGATCTCCTGGGTCGTTACCCTCGTCGGCGGCGGTGTGAACCTGCTAATCCTGATGCTGGTCAGATAAGCGGAGAAGGAAAGGGAAAAAAATGGCAAAAATACATAAATCTCCGTGGCTCCTTCATTATGACGGATCGAGCTGCAACGGATGTGATATCGAAGTTCTTGCTACGCTGACGCCGGTCTATGATGCCGAGCGCTTCGGTGTGGAAAATACCGGCGACCCGATGCAGGCGGATATTCTGTTGATCACCGGAGGCATCAATTCGCAGAATCAGCCGGTCGTGAAACAGCTGTACGACCAGATGCCTCGTCCGAAGGTCGTTGTGGCAGTCGGCGTGTGCGCCTGCACAGGCGGCATTTTCAAGGAGTGCTATAACATCCTCGGCGGCGCCGATACAACGATCCCGGTCGATATCTATGTACCGGGCTGCGCGGCAAGACCGGAGGCGATTATTGACGGCATCGTTAAGGCGGTTGCCCTTTTCGAGGAGAGATCGGAGGAGCATGATGCGCTTCGCCATGAGAAAAAGCACGGTCAGCTGACGCCGGAGGAATATATCCGCAAGGCGGAGGAGAATTCCAGAGCTTCCGAGGAAGCGGCCGAGACGAAAGCGATCGATGTAGACAAGAATCAGATCCACGGTAATATTACGGGTGAGCTGACGGGCCATACGATGAACAAACTCAGACACATCGGAAAGGGGAAACGCTGATGGAAGTGAAATGTCCGGGAAATTTTCAGAAGGAAGTGACGGCTGACTATCTTCTGGAAAATATACAGGAAATGAAGAATAAGAAGCTGCGCCTCTGCGCGATCAGCGCTGCCTGGGTGCAGGGAAAGTACGAACTCAGCTATTCCTTCGCGGATGACGACACACTGGAGCTGAAGACACTGCGCATCGTGATCGACAGGGAGACGGAAATTCCGAGTATCACGGACTTCTATCCGTGCGCATCCTTCTACGAGAATGAGATGGCCGAGATGTTCGGCGTCAAGGTTCGTTTTATCAACGGCGATCTGCACAACAAACTGTACCGCATCAATGTGGAGACACCGATGCTGCCGAAGGAGGAGAGATAACATGGCAAAGAAAAGTGTAATTCCTTTCGGCCCGCAGCATCCGGTCCTGCCGGAGCCGATCCATCTGGATCTGGTGATCGAGGACGAGACGGTCGTTGAGGCGATCCCGAATATCGGTTTCGTACACAGAGGTCTGGAAGGCCTCGTCGAGCTGCGAGATTTTAACAGAATGACCTACATCATTGAACGTACCTGCGGTATCTGCAGCTTCGGTCACGGCATGGGTTATGTGGAGACGATCGAGAAGATCATGAATGTCGAGATTCCGGACCGCGCGAAGTTCCTTCGTACGATCTGGGCGGAGCTCGGTCGTATGCACAGCCATCTGCTCTGGCTGGGACTTCTGGCTGATTCCTTCGGCTTCGAGAGCCTTTTCTACCAGTGCTGGAGAGTTCGTGAGAAGATCCTCGATCTGCATGAGCTGACGACGGGAGGCCGCGTGATCTTCTCCGTCAACAAAGTGGGCGGTGTGATCAAGGACATCACACCGGAAATGCAGAAGGCGATCCTCGATACCCTGACAGAGGTCGAAAAAGAAATCCGTGACCTGCAGAGAACATTTATGGGAGACTATTCCGTACAGAGCCGTCTGAAAGGTGTCGGCGTTCTCACGAAGGACCAGGCATCGATGCTCGGCTGCATCGGTCCGTTCGGCCGTGCGTCCGGTCTGCCGTCGGATATGCGTGTCCGCGGTTACGAGGCATACGGCATGCTCGATTTTGAGCCGATCACAAGCACCGAGGGTGACAGCTTCGCGCGCTGCGACTGCCGTATCCGTGAGCTGTACCAGTCGATCGATCTGATCCGTCAGGCTATCGCGAAGATGCCGGCCGGCGATCTGTTCGTTCCCGTCAAGGGCAATCCGGACGGCGAATATTTCAACCGGATCGAGCAGCCGCGCGGCGAGGCACTGTACTATGTAAAGGCGGAGGGCAATCAGAACCTGACCCGTTTCCGTCTGCGCACGCCGACCTTCGCGAATATTGCGGGACTTTGTGAGACACTGAAAGGTGCCGATCTGGCCGATGTTCCGATCCTTATTCTGACCATTGATCCGTGCATCAGCTGCACTGAGCGATAAGGAGGCGAAATCGATGGGAATTCTTAAATTTTTTCCGGATGTGTTGAAAAACTTAGTCTCCAAACCGGTTACAAAGAATTATCCGGCGGAGCCTGCGGTCTATCCGGAGCGCTCCCGCGGACACATCACGATCGATATCGATGATTGTATTTCCTGCGGCATGTGCGTCAGAAGCTGTCCGTCCAGCACCCTTCGCGTAAATAAGGCGGAAGGGTTGTGGGCGATCAATCGTTTTGACTGCATCGCCTGCGGGTATTGCGTGGAAAAGTGTCCGAAGAAGTGCCTGCATATGGAGCCGGGCTATCAGGAGCCGATGCCGAACAAGTCGGAGGAGGTTTTCCGCAAGTCACCGGAAGTCATGAAGGCGGAGGCGGAAAAACGTGCTGCCCAGCTGAAGAAGGCAGCCGAGGCGAAGAAAGCGCTTGAAGCGAAAAAGGCTGCGGAAGCCGCGAAGACCGCACAGACAGCGGAAAAAGCGGCGGAATAATCGCGCGGTAAGTATAGTATCAAGAAGAGAAAACAGGAGAACCGAGACGATGTGTGTGGCAATTCCGGGAAAAGTGATCCATATTGAAGGCGGTGACGCGTCCGTCGATTTCAGCGGCAACGTTGTAAAGGCAAAAGCCGGCCTCGTGAATGTGCAGCCCGGAGATTTCGTTCTCGTTCATGCCGGCTGCATCATCCAAAAAGTCAGCGCGGGCGAAGCGGACGAAATGAAGGAACTGATGGA
>JAXJTA010000310.1:0-7659 GCA_036309825.1 Eubacterium sp.
CTCTGACACTCGGAACGCTTGACGGCGCGAACGTGGAGATCGTCGACGAAGTCGGCCGTGACAACGCGTTCATCTTCGGCCTTACCGCGGACGAGGTAATTGCTTATGAGAAAAACGGCGGCTACGATCCGATGCGCTACTTCAACAGCGACCCGGATATCCGCCAGGTACTGAACCAGCTGATCGACGGAACCTTCGCCAACGGAGATACCAATCTGTTCCGCGATCTGTATAATTCGATTCTGTACCCGCAGAACGGAGATCGCGCCGATGTATACTTCATTCTGGCAGATTTCAAGAGCTATGCTGCGGCACAGGAAAGAATCGAGACCAGATACCGCCGCGAGAACGAGTGGGCGAAGAGCGCGATCCTCAATATCGCGCATTCCGGCAAGTTCAGCTCCGACCGCACGATCCAGGAGTATGTGGACGACATCTGGCATCTGGAGAAGATCACCGTTCGCTGATCGAAGAAGAAGTTATGCGGGCGGCCCCTTACGGGCAGTCCGCAGCAAATAAACAAAAAAAGTTTCCGGCAATGCACGGACAAAACGTGACAGGTCGGGAACAGCAGGGGAGAATCGCAGGCGGCGCATGCTGCATCTGCGGAAAGCAAGATTAGTATAGGGAGGCGAATTCCATGGATAAGGTGGAATATCATCAGAAATTAGATGAACTGACCGGCTATGTGCAGAATAAGAAATATGCGGATGCTCTTCCGATCGTTGAGGAGATCGATTGGAGAAGGGTAAAGAGCGTTCGTACTCTGAACATGGTTGCCGACGTCTATGAGATGAACAAAAACTACGCGGCGGCGAAGGACATCCTTCTGATCGCCAACAGCCGTTCCTCGATCGGGCGCGGCGTGCTTTATCGTCTGGTCGAACTCAGTCTGAAGCTGAATCAGATCGATGAGGCGGAGAAGTATTTCAAAGAATTCAACAAGACAGCACAGAATGATAATTCCAAGTGCATTCTTCAATACAAGCTCTACAAAGCGAAAAACGCGCCGCTTGACGCGCAGATCGCCGTTCTGGAGGAGTACAGGGAGAGAGAGTATACGGAGAAGTGGGCGTATGAGCTCGCTGTTCTGTATTCCAAGGCAGGAGACCGCAAAAAATGCGTGGAAGCCTGTGATGACCTGATCCTCTGGTTCAGTGAGGGTAAATATGTGGTCCGCGCGATGGAACTGAAGATGCGCTATGAGCATCTGACCCCGTCCCAGCAGACCCTTTATGACAAACAGAAAAACGCATACCGCCGGAAAATGGCTGTCAAATCGACACTTCCGTATTCCGCGGTCGTAGCGCCGCCGATCCTTCGGACTGAGCCGACAGCGGCGCAGAGAGCGGAAACTCCGAAACCGGCTGCAGCGGCCGGCACCAATGCGCCGAAGCCGGAGATCCCGGCATCGATCGCGGCGGCAGCAGCGGCAACGGCAGCGGCGGTAGCGGCAGGCAGACCGACAGCACCGGTACATAAGGCTGCATCGGCATCCCGTACAGCATCGGGCACGGCAGCTCATGCTGCAGCCGCAGATGCTTCGATTATCGGCAGCACGGAAGCAGAATCCACGGATGCCGCGTCCCTTGGCCGCGCGAAAATCGCTGATGATGAAAATGCCGAAGATGCGGATCTGCGCGACGCCGAGGATACCGAGGAGACAGAAGACAAGCCGAAAGCAAAGGGTGGATTTTTCCGTTCCGGCGAGAAAAAGTCCAGACATTCCTTCTTCCGCATGGATGAGGAAGAGAACGAAGACGACGAGCAGGATGAGGAGCGCGACGCGGAAGCGGACGACGAGGATGAGGACGACGACTTTGAGCCGAATGCCTTTGACGAAGCTCTGGATTCCATCGCCAATGCCGGCGCGGGACTTAAGGACAAACTGTCCCGAGGCTTAAAGGGTGTCTTCGGAGGCCGCGATGAAGAACAGGAAAAGAGTTTTTCCACCCGTATTCGTCATGACGATGAGGATGATGAGGAAGACGACGATCCGGATGATTTCTCCGCAATTGCCGAGGAGCATGAGGCACAGGGTCTCAAGGTCAAGGAGCTGGCGGAAGAAGATCTGTCCGTCAATGTGACAGCACCGGACGGTGATGGCCGCAAAGCCGACAGAGATGCCCGGGAAACGGCGCGCCGCGAGAGCGCACCGAAGGAGCAGGAGCAGATCAATGCCGACGATTTCAATCTGGAAGCATTCCTGAGCGAGACGATGGGATCACTCTCCGCGGAGATCGCCAGCGGCGATTATGAGAGCGGCGAGGAACCGGTATCCACAGGTGAGATCCCGGAGCTGGAAGAGGAAGAACTTCCGGTAGAAGAAGCGCAGACCGTTCCGGAAACAGCAACGGAAGAGGCGGCAGCAGAAGTAGTTGCCGAGGAAGACGCTGTCGAAGAAGAGGCTGCTGAGTCGGATACAGCTAAAGAGGAGAATGCTGAATCGGATGCAGCCGGAGAACAGGCGGGTAACGGCGAGAATGCGGAAAACGCAGAGCAGCCTGCCGAAGAAAAAGTAACAGATGCGGCAGACGCATCGGAAGAGGAGCCTAAGAAGATTATTCACTATAATGAAGAACTGGAAATTCCGGATCCGGAACCGACACCGGAAGAGAAGAAATTCCATTCACATACGATCCCGTTAAACGTGATCGGACAGAACACCGTTCCGATCTCCATGGAAAAGATTCTGGACGAAGAGACACCGGAAGAGCGTCGTATCCGTTTCCTGAATAAGGCCAAACCGAACCGCATGAGCGAAGATCAGAGAAAGATCTTCACCTATTTCGCGCGTATTCCGGGTATGGACGGCCAGATCCTCGAAGCGATCAACGGCGTGTACGAGCATGCCGGCGAGCGCACATCCCTGCATGGCAACATTGCCGTTATGGGTGCGCAGGGAACAGGAAAATCCAGACTTTCCAAAGGCCTTGTCATCGCGATGTGCCATGATCTCGGCCTTGACGCCGCAAAAGTGGCCCGCCTGAATGGAGAAGACCTCAACGAGAAGGATCCGGCAAAGGTTGTCAGCCAGATGTCCGGCGGCTTCCTGATGATCGAGGATATCAGCAAGATGTCCGATGAGACGGTCATGAAGCTGAACCAGGCTATGGAATTCCGCACCGACTGCATGGTCCTCGTTGCCGAAGACGAGAAATCCAACATGCGTGCCTTCCTGAAGAAGTTCCCGCAGTTCGCGGCAAAATTCGAGAAAGTAATTTCGATCCCTGTATTTACCAACGATGAACTGGTAACCTTCGCGCGTACCTACGCAACGGAGAACGGATGCAAGCTGGACGAGATGGGAATCCTGGCGCTGTACACTCTGATCGGCAACAACCAGACAGAGGAGAAGCCGGTAACGATCTCCCAGGTAAAAGATATGATCGACCACGCAATCAGCAAGTCCTCTAAAGGCCGTCATCGCAGAGGCAGCCGGAAAGACAAGTGGATCATGCTGCAGGAAAAGGATTTTGATCTCCAGTGAAAAAAGAACCCTGGCTGGGAACACCGGCCGCAACGATAGAAGTCCTTCAAAAGTATGGATTTCATTTTCAAAAAAAATTCGGGCAGAACTTCCTGATCGATCCGCATGTGCTTCAACGCATCGTTGAAGCGGCGGAGATCGGGGAGGATGATTGCGTCATTGAGATTGGGCCAGGGATCGGTACCCTGACCCAATATCTGGCTTATGCCGCAAGGCAGGTATATGCGGTCGAGATCGACCGCAACCTGATTCCGATCCTCGAGGATACGCTTTCGGACTGGGACAACGTCACGGTCATCTCGAATGATATTCTCAAGGTGGACCTGAATCGCTTTGTGGAAGAGCATAACGGAGGTAAGCCCGTCAAGATCGTCGCAAACCTTCCGTACTATATCACAACGCCGATCCTCATGGAGCTTCTCGAGAAGAAGGTGCCTGTCGAATCGATCACCGTGATGGTACAGAAGGAAGTCGCGGATCGAATGGAAGCGGAGGCGGGCACACCGGAATACGGCGCGCTCTCTCTGGCGGTGCAGTATTACACAGTGCCGAAAACAGCGGCGAATGTCCCGCCGAACTGCTTTATTCCGCGCCCGCAGGTCGGCAGCGCGGTCATCCGCCTGACAGCCAGAACAGACAACAAAATCGTTGTGAAGGATGAGGCACTCATGTTCCGCCTGATCCGCGCGTCGTTCTCGAAGCGGAGAAAAACGCTTCTGAACGGCCTTCGCAATTCCGACGAGCTGGACTTCACGAAGGAAGAAGTTGAAGCTGCCATCGCATCGGTTGGCCTTCGCCCCGATATCCGCGGAGAGAAGCTTACACTCGAGGAGTTTGCTGCGCTGGCGGATGCCTTCAGTGATAGGAAGAAATAGACATATGAAGAAATAGACATTTAAGAGCCGGGGCCTTGGGTCCCGGCTCTTCGCATCTGCGCAGTGAAGCAAGTATACAAATTTGTGAGAACATGCAAAAGAACCGGTACACGAGGTACCGGTTCTTTTATTAAAGGAAGGAGAGCCGATTCGAAATCGGCATATGAAAAAGAAAATTGAAAGTATTTCTTCTGTTGATGATTACAGTATACGGGGGAAATGTGTGCAAAATTCGATGTGCGTGTAAACAAACTGTGAACGAAAATCAAAGGATTTGTGTACGGAGTAAATTTCGCAGTTTGAAAGGCGCTATGGAACCGTGCCAATAATGCAACAATAATAAACAACAGTAATACCGTAACGGAAATAATGGAATAGACAAACAGCGCCCGCCATGCGTGCATGGCGGGCGCTGCTATTACCGGTTATTATTTTTGAGATTGAGCAAAGATTGCTACCGGCTTAGCCGAAGTATCTGTCGTGCAGACCCTTGAATGCTTTGCCATGTCTAGCCTCGTCACGAGCCATCTCATGAACGGTGTCGTGGATTGCGTCGAGGTTCAGAGCTTTTGCTCTCTTAGCGAGATCGGTCTTGCCTGCGGTAGCGCCGTTCTCAGCTGCGATTCTCATCTCGAGGTTCTTCTTTGTGCTGTCAGTGATCTCCTCGCCGAGAAGCTCTGCGAACTTCGCTGCGTGCTCTGCCTCTTCATAAGCAGCTTTCTCATAGTACAGACCAACTTCCGGGTATCCCTCACGGAAAGCAACACGTGCCATAGCAAGGTACATACCTACTTCGGAACACTCGCCGTTGAAGTTTGCGCGAAGATCGGCTTTGATATCTTCCGGAACGTCGGAAGCTACGCCTACTACGTGCTCAGCAGCCCAGGTGAGTCCCTCGTCTTCAACAACTTCTACAAATTTCTCAGCCGGTGCGTTGCAGCGCGGGCACTTCTCCGGTACGGTCTCACTCTCAACGATCTCTCCACAAACTAAGCATCTCCATTTTTTCATTGTTATTACTTCCTTTCTTTTTTAACTTGCCTCTTTATCAGAGTACAAAAGGTTTCTCAAAGTAAATGTCTGCCCGTTAATAGTCAATGGGCATTTTCTCTGCGGCAGGTGCCGCATACGCCGTAGAAATTTACACTGCAGCTTTCGATGACGCCGTCAAAGTTTTTGCCGGCAAGTTCTTCCAGCTTGTGTTCGTCCACACCGTCCAGATCGAGGACAGAGCCGCAGCTCCGGCATATGAAGTGATTGTGCGGCGCGGGATTGCCGTCATAGCGATCTGCGATCCCGTCGGGCGTCAGCTTCTGGATCTCGCCGATATCGGTGAGAAGCGCGAGATTGCGATAGACCGTTCCAAGACTGATATTCGGAAAAACTTTCCGGATGTCGGAAAAAACCATATCCGCTGTCGGGTGGTCTTTCCGCATTCGCAGGTTTTCCATGATGGCGTCTCGTTGGCGGCTGTGCTTTAATACTGCCATCAGCTCACCCCTTCTGTAATAGAATTAAATCAGGAATTGTTACTGATATTAGTATAACACACACATTTAGCTTGTCAAGAGAAAATGCGAATAATTCCTAATATTAAACTCTTTATTACTCTTTATTACTCTTTATTGGATCGGTTCGATAATCGGCAGGGGAATGCAAAACAGCCAATTATCTGTGCTTCTCCGGCGGGACATAGCCGCGGAGCGGGATCAGACGCTGGTTGCTGCTGCCGCGAAAGAGGAGGGTGATGTCTTTCTTTTCTTCCACAAACTCGCCGTCAACAATGAGATCGATATAGGAGAGGATCTCGTCGGTATACGGCGTATAGACCTTGCCGCCCGGGATCAGATCGACATCGTAGGTATAACCGGTGTAGCACCAGATATCTTTTTTCGGATAGGTCTCGCGGATCCGGCGGAAGAGATTTACCAGAACCGCCTGATTTTCCGGCTCAAAAGGTTCACCACCGAGGCAGGTAAAGCCCTGCACAAAATCGGAATTCAGAAGATCGATGATATGATCCTCGGTCTCCTTTGTGTACGGTGTGCCATAGTCAAAGTTCCATGTTTCCGGCTGGAAGCAGCCCTTGCAGTGGTGGCGGCAGCCCGATACAAAGAGGCTCACGCGCACGCCCGGTCCGTCGGCAATATCAAAATCCTTTATCGTTGCGTAATTCATAGGGGTGACTCTCCTTCATTATTCACTTCAGCTTCGTAGCGTCTTCCTTGTTCGTGTCGGCCACGATGAAGTGCGGACGATGCTTGACTTCCATGTACGTCTTTGACAGGTATTGCCCGATGATCCCCAGGAAAAACATCTGCACACCACCAAGGAAGATGATGATGCATATCGTCGATGCCCAGCCGGCAACCGGATCTCCGAAGATAATTCTCCGGATGATGAGGAAGATGAGCAGAACAAAGGCGGCAAAGGTGCTGATGATGCCGGCGACGGAAGAGATCTTCAGCGGGGCCTGCGAGAAATTGATGATGCCGTCGATGGCATACTTAACCAGCGTCCAGAAGCTCCATTTGGTCTCGCCGGCAGCGCATTCCACATTGACATAGGGAAGCCAGTAGTTGCGGAAACCGATCCAGCCGAAGATTCCCTTGGAAAAACGGTTATACTCGCTCATGGCCACAATGGCATCGACCATCTCCCGCTTCATCAGGCGGAAGTCGCGGGCGCCGTCGGCAATGTCCGCGTCGGAGATCTTATTGATCAGCTTGTAGAACTGACGCGCGAAGAAACTGCGGATCGGCGGCTCGCCCTCACGGTCCACACGCCTTGTCGCCACGCAGTCGTATTCCCCGGTCTGCAGTATTTCCAGCATCTGTGGGAGCAGATCCGGCGGATCCTGCATATCGGCATCCATGACAGCTGTGTAATCGCCGTTTACGTTGCAGAAGCCGGCATACATGGCAGCTTCCTTACCGAAGTTCCGGGAGAAGGACAGGTATTTTACGTGCCCGTCGGAAGCGGCGAACTGCTTCATCAGCCCCAGGGTTCCGTCCTTCGAACCGTCATTGACGAAGAGAAGTTCGTAATCGCATTTCATGGATTGCAGAACGGCAGTCGTTTTTTCATAGAAGAGAGGAAGAACTTCCTCTTCGTTGTAGCAGGGTACGATCAGGCTCAGTAACATTATTTTTCTCCCTTAGTAGTTATGCGATATACAGAGGTGTCATATTCAATGAAGAAATCACCGATATAGGTGCAGGTCAGGCCTGTCTCCTGTTCAAAACTTTCTGTGGTCGGATTTTCCTCGGAGGTAACGTAATAGAGTGTATAGCC
>JAXJTA010000311.1:0-1979 GCA_036309825.1 Eubacterium sp.
GCAACGTTGATCCGGACGACGCATCCGCCGTTCTTAACAACATCGATGTCGCACATTCCCTGTTCATTCTCGTATCCAAATCCGGCACCACGCTGGAGACTCTGACGAACCAGGCTTTCGTCATGGACGCACTGAAGAAAGAGGGACTGGATCCGGCGAAGCATATGATCGCCGTAACTTCCGAGACATCTCCGCTGGCACACAGCGATGAGTTCCTCGACGCCTTCTTCATGGATGATTATATCGGCGGACGTTATTCCGCAACTTCCGCGGTAGGTGGAGCGGTACTGTCCCTCGCCTTCGGCCCGGAAGTTTTTGCGGAATTCCTGAACGGCGCGGCAGAGACCGATAAACTGGCAACAGAGAAGGATATCTTCAAAAACGCGGCGATGCTTGATGCCATGATCGGTGTATATGAGCGCAACGTTCTGGGCTACCCGATGACAGCCGTCCTTCCGTATTCCCAGGCACTCAACCGTTTCCCGGCACATCTGCAGCAGCTGGATATGGAATCCAACGGTAAATCAGTAAACCGCTTCGGCGAGCCGATCGATTACGTGACCGGACCGGTCATCTTCGGTGAGCCGGGAACGAACGGCCAGCATTCCTTCTATCAGCTTCTGCATCAGGGAACCAATATCGTTCCGCTGCAGTTCATCGGTTTCAAAGGCAGCCAGCTGAAGAACGATGTAGATATTCAGGGAAGCACCAGCCAGGAGAAGCTCTGCGCGAACGTTGCGGCACAGATCGTAGCCTTCGCCTGCGGCAAAAACGATGAGAACCGCAATAAAAACTTCAAGGGCGGACGTCCGTCCAGCATCATCATCGGTGAGGATGTAAATCCGAGATCTCTCGGTGCGCTCCTTGCACATTATGAGAACAAGGTTATGTTCCAGGGCTTCGTATGGAACATCAACAGCTTCGATCAGGAAGGTGTACAGCTCGGCAAGACTCTCGCAAAACGCGTTCTGGCTCATGATACGGAAGGCGCTCTGACGGAGTACAGCAAGCTGCTGAATATCTGATTGAATAAACGGCTGCGGATGATCGGTAACTGAAATTAAGCACAGCAGCGCATACAGCGGCAGCGTCCGGATGACAGGGCGCCGCCGCTGTTTTCGTAAGTGAACGAGAAACCGAACCGAGGTTTCGGCAAGGCTTCCACAGGGCTTCGGCAAGGTTTCTGCAGAGCTCGTACAGGAGATGTTAGGTAAAATAAGAAAATGTAAGGGGGGAAATATGAGTAAGAAACAAATGGCTGTCACCGTGATCGTACTGATGGCGATCTCCGTGCTGATCTATGGATTGCAGATCGTGATATTTCATGATGTGAGGACCACTGAATTCTACATCATGCAGGATCTGGCGTTTATGCCTTTTACGATCGCGATTGCGACGATCGTTGTCGGTGAATTGATCGGGAGACGCGAGAAGAAGGAGAGAACAGCCAAGACGCGGATGCTGACCAGTTCGTTTTTTACCGAGCTCGGGGAACCGCTGCTGCATTCACTGCTTCGTTCGGCGGAATTTGATGAGGAGATGCGCATCACGCTCTACGGAGAGGACGATGACCGGCCGGTTAAGGAAATGACAGACCGGATCAGACGCGGGAAGATCTCGATCGATCTCTGCCCGAAGGTCTATAATGAGACGATGCAGATGCTGGTCGAGAGGCAGACGGCACTTCTTGTGCTGTCCTCGAATCCGATGCTCTTTGAGCAGGAGTGCTTCACGGATATGCTGTGGGGCCTTTTCCATCTGATCGATGAGTATCGTCTGCGCGGTATTTTTGAAGAAATGTCAGAAGAATCCAGAGCGCATATGAACGAGGATTTCGAACGTGTTCTGCGTCTTCTGCTGGAGAACAGAGCATCGAATATCAAGTATCTGAAGGATACATTTCCGAACTTTTACGGCGCCGCAAAGCAGCGTATCGCTGAGATCCAAAGAGAAAACTAGAAGTCTGGATGAAGGGAGAC
>JAXJTA010000312.1:0-5182 GCA_036309825.1 Eubacterium sp.
AGCCTGCGGTATACCAGGCGATGTGCTTACGCATCTCCCGAACGCCGGTATAGGGGCCCTTATACTTCACCAGCATCTCCGCGTGACGGCAGATCATCCGATAGACGTCCTCTCCCGTCGGCGGCGCAGGCATTTCTTCCCCGTTGATCGCGGCGCGGATCGAGGCAAAGAGCCATGGATTGCCCCTCGCAAAGCGCGCTGCCATAATACCGTCCACGCCGGTATCCCTGATCATGCTGACAGCGCTCTCCGGCGAATCAATATCGCCGTTTCCGAATACGGGGATCGAGACGGCGTTTTTCACCTGCCGGATGATCTCCCGGTCGGCCTTTCCCGTGTAATACTGTTCTCGGGTTCTTCCGTGGACCGCGATCGCCGCTGCCCCGGCATCTTCCAGGATCTTTGCCACCTCGACGGCATTGACTTCTTCCTCATTAAAGCCCCGGCGGATCTTCACGGTGACCGGTTTATGCACACGGCGTACTATTGCGGAAATGATTTTCGCCGCCCTCTTCGGATCGCGCATCAGGGCAGAGCCCTCCCCGTTGTTCACGACCTTCGGAACGGGACAGCCCATATTGAAATCATAGATGTCGAAGTTTTTCTCTTCGATCTGCACGGCAGCCTCCGCCACGATATCCGGCTCGCTCCCGAACAGTTGAAGAGCGATCGGGTGCTCCCTGTCATCGACGGTCATCAGCGCCTCCGTGTTGCGATTATGATAGAGGATCGCCTTCGCGCTCACCATCTCGGTATACAGAAGGCCCGCTCCCTGTTCTTTGCACAACAAACGAAATGGCAGGTCCGTTACGCCTGCCATGGGTCCGAGCGCTACCGGCGTTTCCACCCGCACGCTCCCGATCTGAACTTCCTTCAGAAGTTTTTCACCGCCGGACATCATACCTGCCCTTCCCCTGTAAATACTTTATAGAAGAGTTCGAGGGATTCGAACAGGTCGCGCTTCTCATCCTGCAGCTTCTTGATGCAGAGAGTCGCGCCGATCTCATCGTACATGCCGTCTCCCGCCATCGACTCGGTCTTCAGTTCCAGATTTCCTTTGTCATCGAATTCCACCGTAAAGATACCGCTGATCTCTTCCGTAAACATGACACACATAATATGCAGTTCATCCTTCACCCTCTGCGGAAGGATATTGAACTGCTCATTAAAAAAATATTTCTTTGTATAGGCGTTGGCTCCGCAGAGCACCGTATTTTCTTCCATTTCAAACCTCGTAAACGTAATTCTTTCGATATGACACGTCGTGCCCTGCCGTGCGAAGCGCTGCTTTTCTCAGACATAACCGTAGATTCCGCGCACAGAGACTTCTCCGGCAAAAACGGCTTCCACTTCGTTCGTGTCCTCTCTTCTGACGAGCAGTTCTCCGCTGTCGTTGATCCCCTCCGCCACACCGTTGAACGGCGCGCGGGGATCCAGTACCCGGACGGCCTTGTTCTTATTGGCCAGCATGGCCTCGTACTCTCCGCGAAGCCTTGACAGATCCGCCGTCTCCAGAAAGGTCCGGTAAAAACGGTCAAAGGCATTCAGGACAGCCGCCGTTGCCTTTTCGCGGCTGCAGATACGTCCCGTTTCCATCCGGAGAGAAGTTGCTTTATCGCGCAGTTCTTCCGGAAATTCCGTCTGATTGATATTTAGTCCCACACCGATGATCACGTAATCGCACTTCGGAGACATCTCCGTCAGAATACCGACAAGCTTTCTGCCGTTGACAACAGCATCGTTGGGCCACTTGATCAGCGCCTCGACGCCTTCCGCCCTGCGAAAGCCCTCTGCCGCTGCCATTCCCATCACCAGGGTAAGCATGGACATATGATCGGGACGGATCCCCGGCCGAAGCACGATGCTGAAGGCAACGGAGGTTCCCGCCGGTGACTGCCATACCCGTCCTCTTCTGCCTTTGCCGGCCGTCTGGTGATCCGCGATATAGATGCTGCCGTCCGGAGCGCCCGCATCGGCCTCTCTCCTTGCCCAGGTATTGGTAGAGTCCACCGTTTCCAGATAATGCACAAGGGAAGCGTCGATATGAAGCAGAGCGCACAGTTCATCGACGCGCAGTTTTTCCTCATTGCTCAGCTGTGATTCGTAGTTCTTTTCGTTCATTCCGCTAATTTTGTCCGTTCCGTAAGATTGAAAAATTCTCCCGATCAGCCAATGCCGCTTCCGCAGCAAGTCATACCGAGCCCGAAGCAGTCGAAAAGCAGCCGAAAATCAGCCGAAGATCAGGCGATCGGCGCCGAGCGTTGCCGCCATGACCGCTTTGATCGTATGCATCCGGTTCTCCGCCTCATCGAAGACAAGAGACTTCTCGGATTCAAAAACTTCATCCGTAACTTCCAGCTCTTCCAGGCCGTATTTCTCATGGATCTCCCGGCCGATGCCGGTTCCCAGATCATGATAGGACGGCAGGCAGTGCAGAAAGACAGACTTCGGGCCCGCATTTTCCATCACTTCGGAGGTTACCTTATAAGGAGAAAGATCCTTGATGCGTTCTTCCCATACCTCTTCCGGCTCACCCATCGATACCCATACATCGGTGCAGACTACATCGGCATCTCTTGTGCCGGCCGTCACATTCTCGGTAAGAGTGATCGTGCCGCCGCTCTCCTCCGCAAATTTCTCGCACTCACTGACAAGCGCCGCGTTCGGAAAATACTTCTCCGGCGCGCAGGCTACAAAGTTCATGCCGAGCTTCGCGCAGACGATCATGTAGGAATTGCCCATGTTATAGCGGGCATCGCCCATATAGGCCAATCTGATTCCCTTCAGATGTCCGAAATGCTCCTTGATGGTCAGCATGTCCGCCAGCATCTGTGTCGGGTGATATTCATTCGTCAGTCCGTTCCATACCGGAACGTCGGAATACTCCGCCAGTTCTTCGACGATCTCCTGACCGAATCCGCGATATTCGATTCCCTCGAACATACGGCAGAGAACGCGCGCGGTATCGGCGATGCTCTCTTTCTTGCCGATCTGGGAATCCTTCGGATTCAGATAGGTCGTTCCCATTCCGAGATCATGTGCCGCGACCTCAAAGGAACAGCGGGTACGTGTGCTCGTTTTTTCGAAAATAAGCGCTGCGTTTTTGCCGCGGAGGACATCCACCGGAACGCCTCTCTTCTTCTTGTCCTTCAGCTTGCCGGCCAGATCGATAAGATATAAAATTTCCTCCTCGGAAAAGTCTTTGAGTGTTAAAAAATCACGTCCCTTGAGATTCATGGTGATCCCTCCTTCTTATATTCCGCAATCATACAACATTTTGAACAATTATACAAGAAACCGATGCTGCAGCCATTGCTGAAGCCATTGCTTCATCCGCGGCTCTCGTGCGCCGCGTACATGAAAAGTGCCGACGCGACGGCGGCGTTGAGCGATTCGACCCTGCCTTCCATCGGGATGCGTACCTTTACATCCGCAGCCGCAGTCAATTCATCCGTAAGGCCTCTCCCTTCATTGCCGATGAGAAAAGCGGTCGGACCGGTATAGTCCTCCTTACTGTAGGAGTTCTTTCCCTGCAGATGAGCCGCATAGGTGCGGACGCCCTTCGTCTTCAGCCACGCGACAACTTCCGACAGGTTCTCCTCTCTTCGGAAGGGAACGCGGTACACCGACCCCATCGTGGATCGGATCACCTTCGGCTGGAAAATATCCGCGGTGCGGCTGCTCAGAAAAACGCCCGTAACGCCCGCGCCTTCCGCTGTGCGAAGGATCGTTCCGACATTGCCCGGATCCTGCAGATCCTCAAGGACCATCACGAGAGGCGTTCCGCTGCCGAGCAGTTTTTCTCTGGTATAGGACGGCATGGAAGCGATCGTCAGGATCCCCTGCGGTGTCTGTGTATCGCAGATCTTCGCAAAGAGGCGGTCCTCGACCGTCTCATACGCAGTGCTGCCGAGCAGATCACGGTGCTCCCGTTCAAAGCTCTCCGATACATAGACGCGGCGGCGCAGCTCTTCGGGCGTCTCCCTGAAAAGCTTGATGCCTTCGGCAACGAAGCAGTTCTCCTCGCGGCGCGCCTTCGCCTTCGTATTCAGTTGAATGATGTGACGGATCTGTTCATTACTGCTGCTGGTAAGCATATTTCCTCCACAAGAAACGAACCGGCTGCACTCCCTTTTGAGTCGCTGCCGGTTCGATCAGTATCATTATTTCATTGCGTAATTGTAGGACAATGTCTTCGCAAGCTCTACCTCGTAATCGGAAATGTTTTTCTTCATTGCGAGAGCCTCATTGATATCGAAATCTACAAACTCACCGTTCAAATATGCTACGACACGTTTTGTCTTGCCTTCGCAGAGAAGATCAACGGCCTTCGCGCCCATGATCGAAGCATACATACGGTCCTTACAGGTCGGGCTTCCGCCTCGCTGCATGTGGCCGAGGATCGTTGCGCGTGTACCGATTCCCGTAGCGGCTTCGATACGTTTTGCCATCGCCTGAGAATGTCCGATTCCCTCCGCGTTGATGATGATGTGATGCTTTTTGCCCTTCTTACGGGTCTCAATGATATGGTTGATGATCTGCTGCTCATCGTAATCGTATTTCTCCGGAAGGAGAACATCCTCCGCGCCGGAAGCGATACCGCACCACAGGGCGATATAGCCGGCGTTGCGTCCCATTACCTCAATGATGGAACATCTTTCATGAGAAGTCGATGTATCGCGGACTTTATCGATCGCCTCCATCGCTGTATTTACAGCGGTATCGAAACCGATCGTATACTCTGTGCAGGCGATATCCAGATCGATCGTTCCCGGAACACCGATGGCATTGACACCGAGTTCTGCCAGCTTCTGCGCGCCCGCAAAGGAACCGTCACCGCCGATAACGACCAGTCCGTCGATCCCGTGCTTCTTACAGGTGGCAACCGCCTGCGCGCGTCCTTCTTCCGTTCTCATCTCCGCACATCTTGCGGAATAGAGGATCGTACCGCCGCGGCCGATAATATCGGACACGTCCTTCGCGTTCAGATCGATGATCTCATCATTGATCAGGCCGTCATATCCCTTAAGGATTCCTTTCACCTTGAGTCCCTTGCCGATTGCTCGTCTGGTCGCCGCGCGCACCGCCGCGTTCATACCCGGCGCATCACCGCCGCTTGTAAGGATACCGATCGTTTTCACTTTTGCTTCAGCCATGGGTAGTTCCTCCGTCTATATATAAC
>JAXJTA010000313.1:0-13708 GCA_036309825.1 Eubacterium sp.
CTCTTCCGGCGTTTTTGCCGCGCGAACGCCAGCAACGAAATCCTCGTCCATCAACATCGTTGCCAGACGGCTCAGAACTTCAAGGTGGATATTGTCCTTGGTGTCCGGTGCAGCGATCATGAAAAACAGATCGGACGGCTCGTCATCCGGCGCGTCATAATTAACGCCTGCCGGAACGGTCATAGCTGCAAGTCCGGCACGGATGGCAACCGGCGTTTTTGCGTGCGGAATGGCAATTCCGTCTCCCATTGCTGTCGTGCCCTCTTCCTCGCGGGCAAGAATCGCTTTCTTGTAGGTCTCACGATCCGAAACGTTGCCGGATTTCACCTGCAGATCAATCAGCTGATCGATCGCGTTCATTTTGTCCGTAGCTGTTGCGCCGATCTTGATTCCTTCGGGCTTCAGCAGATCAGTAATCTTCATGTTATCCCTCCTATTTTATAATGAGTTTACCGTTCACTCACATTACGGTCTCTGTCATGCATCGAAGCGTCGGACCAGTGCCTGCGCCTGATGCTGTTGTCTGTTACGCGGAGTTCGCGCCTCGCTCTTATGTCGTGCGGTTCCGGCGCTGCGTGGTTCGCGCCGCGTTCACATGTCGTGCGGTTCCGGCGCTGCGTTTTTTACAGGATCTTCAGCAGTGCCTCGACCTCCGGTCTGGTTGCCAGATCCGGCGAGAATGCACTTGCGGAGCCTGTGCAAAGCCCCATGCGGAATGCTGTCTCGAAATCGCCGCTCTCCATAAATCCGGTAAGGAAACCTGCCACCATCGAATCGCCCGCTCCGACCGAGTTGACGACCTTGCCCTTCGGTGCCGGGCTCTTGATCACATCCCCTTTTTCCGAGATAAAAACGGCGCCTTCGCCGGCCATGGAAATAAGGACGTTTCTTGCGCCTTCTTCCTGCAGCTTCTTCGCGTACGGAATGACTTCATCCTGGGTCTTCAGTTCCACGCCGTAGATCTCACCGAGTTCATGATTATTGGGTTTGATCAGGAACGGACGGTACTTCAGAACATTGACCAGCAGATCATTCGTCGCGTCAACAACGATGTCGATCCCGCGGCCTTCGAGACGGCTCATGATCCGCTCGTACATATCATCCGGAAGCGTGTTCGGAATGCTGCCGGAAACGACCAGTGTGTCACCTTCCTTCAGCTCATCGAGCTTCTTGAAAAGCTGCTCGATCTCTTCCGGCTGAATGTCCGGTCCCTGCCCGTTGATCTCAGACTCTTCATCGGACTTCATCTTCAGGTTGATTCGCGTGAATCCCTTCTGTACGTGGATGAAATCCGAATCAACGCCGAAATCTTTCAGTCTGTCTTCGATCTCACGTCCGGTGAAGCCGGCGAGAAATCCGAGCGCACAGCTCTCATGTCCCATGTTCTTCAGAACGATCGATACGTTGATTCCCTTGCCGCCCGGCAGGATATTCTCGTAATACGTTCTGTTGACCTTCCCGACCTGGAAGTTTTTCACCCGGACAATGTAATCAAGCGATGGATTAAATGTAACGGTGTAGATCATTTCTTCGATACCTCCACTATGTTTTTATATTTGAAATATGTGGCGTCGGTTATCCGGTCCGTGATGATCACGGCGCTGTCGATCGTGCCAAAACTTACCGGCGCGATCCTGGAAAATTTGCTGTTGTCCGCCAAAATGTACGCCTTCTTGGCATGATTAAGCGCATGCATCTTCACCGCGGCTTCTTCGACTTCCGGTGTGGTAAATCCCTGTTCCGGCGTGACGCCGTTGGCTCCCAGAAAAGCGATGGAGAAATTGTATCGTTCCAGCGATTTGAGCGCCTCCGCTCCGACGATCGCACCGGTAATTCCCTTCACCTGGCCGCCGATGATGAATACCCGACAACCTTTCGCGCTCAGATGCTGTGCATGGATCATGGAGTTTGTCACGTAGGTTGCCCGAGTCTCGGTAATGCAGTCAATAAGCTTTGCCGTTGTGCTGCCGGCATCGATATACACAAAGTCACTCGGTCCGATCAGGGATGCCGCATACTCGGCAATCGTTGTCTTCTCCCCGATATTGATGCGGCTTCTTCCGTCGGTATCTTCGTCACTCATGATGTACTGCCGGTCGATCACGGTCGCACCGCCGTGAACCTTTTTTAATCTGCCGCGCTTTGCCAGCCCCGTCAGATCTCTTCGAATCGTCGCTTCCGATGTGTCCAGCCGCTCCGTCAATTCCGGTACGGTCACTGTCTTCTGCTCCTCGAGAAGATCCAGAATCTTGTTCCATCTTTCTTCTGCAAGCATTTCCGTTTCCTCTGCATGATTACCAATTGCATTGCTACACGATTACCGTCTGACCGTCATGATAGATTACCATGCAGTGATATCCGGGTAATTCCGGTGATATCCGGATATGTCAGATTGCCGCTCGGCTTTTTGATTGAATTTGATTGCTTTTGATTTGTTATGATTATTTTACCCTGTGCCGCTCGATCAGTCAATCAAATTCAATCACGAAAAGTTAACGAAAAACTTTATCTTTTTTCGTGCAAGATTTCTTGTCATGGGGATTTTGCTGTGGGATTCGGGGGATTTAATTGCTTGCGACGGGGAACTCGCGGGCGCCAGGCTTGTGAGCGGCGGGTTCCCGGGCGGCGGGTTCGCGGGCGGCGGGTTCTCCCGGGCGGCGGGCAATTATTTAAGCTTGATTGGGGGATTTTATTGCCTGCGACGGGCGGACCGCGGGCGGCGGGCAATTATTTAAGCTTGATTGGGGGATTTTATTGCCTGCACGAGGGGGCTCCCGGGCGGCGGGCAATTATTCTTGCTTGATTTGGGAATTTTATTGCCTGCGACGGGTGGACCGCGGTCGATGGGCAATTATTTAAGCTTGATTTGGGGATTTTATTGCCTGCGACGGGGGGCTCCCGGACTGCGGGCAATTATTCTTGCTTGATTTGGGAATTTTATTGTCTGCGACGGGGGGCTCCCGGGCGGTGGGCAATTATTCTTGCTTGATTACGGGATTTTATTGCCCGCGCCAGGGTTCTCCCGGGCGGCGGGCAATTATTTAAGCTTGATTGGGGATTTTATTGCCCGCGCCAGGGTTCTCCCGGGCGGCAGGCAATTATTTAAGTTTGATTTTGGGATTTTATTGCCTGCGACGGGGAATTCGCAGACGGCGGACGGCGGATGCCAGCGTAAGGATGTGGCACCGCAAGAGGAACACCGCAAAGAGGACGCTGCAAAGAAAAGGAACTGTCGCAAAAAAGGGTTACAAACAAAAAAGTGGCCGCAACCAAAAAAAGGGCCGCCGCGGTCATTTTCCGCGGCGGCCACTGGAATTTAAGGTTCAGCCTTTCCACCCTGTCGATCAGAGTTCATGTTCATGCTCATGTTCAGTGCTCATGTTCAATGCTTTTGTCAGTGTTCAGCTCCAAACGACCTAATACGCTGATCAGGTTACGCGATCGTAATGGTCTTCTTCTCCGGGATCTCTTTTACCGGCTCCTTCTTCGGGATCTCCAGTTTCAGGATGCCGTCTTCAAATCTGGCCTGTACATCCTCCTCGGTGATCTGGTCGCCTACGTAGAAGCTTCTCGACATGCTGCCGGAATATCTCTCACGGCGGATGACCTTGCCTTCTTTATCCTTCTCTTCATTATCTGTATTCTTCACAGCACGAATATTCAGATAACCATCCTGCAGATCCAGCTTCAGATCTTCCTTCTTGTAACCCGGAAGCTCTACATCAAGCTGATATCCGTTCTCGGTTTCCTTGACATCGGTTCTCATGACCTGATTGGATTTAGCCCCCGTTGCAGGACTTCTGAAAAACGATCTGTCAAAGTCATCCATAAAGCCATCCATCAGATCTTCTCCAAAAATACTCGGTAAATACATCATAAGTCATGCCTCCTTTTATTGCGTCGCCCTTCGGCGCTTTTCTTTATTTCCTTTACATAATGCATGATAGCACCCGTTATTAGCGCTGTCAATAGATGAGTGCTAATATTTCACAATTAATTCACATTCTCAGATATAAACTGTTAATTTACCTTTTTATCACGTATCAAAGTCCCAATAGATGCTGCGCTTCGCATGAATTGAGCCTGGCGCTCAGCATTTCACTGCCTATCTTGTTATCTTGCTGCTCACTGTCTTGGAAGTTCCGGGGATCTCAGGGCAGACAACAATCTCCCCGGATCTTGCTTGTTTTGTTGTCCCCGCTGGCAGGGAAGCTCCGAGAAGGACAACAATTTCCCCGGATCTTGCTTATTTTGTTGTCCCCACTGGTCGGAGAACCACGGGTGGACAACAATTTCCCCGGATCTTGCTTATTTTGTTGTCTCGGCTGGCCGGCAAATCACGGGCAGACAACAATTTCCTCGGATCTTGCTTATTTTGTTGTCCCCACTGGCCGGCGAACCCCGGGCAGACAACAATTTCCCCCGATCTTGCTTATTTTGTTGTCCCCACTGCCAGGAGAACCACGGGTGGACAACAATTTCCCCGGATCTTGCTTATTTTGTTGTCCCCGCGCGCCAGAAACGCCGCGACCGACCAACGGTGGACAACAATTTCCCCGGATCTTGCTTATTTTGTTGTCCCCGCGAGCCAGAAACGCCGCGACCGACCAACGGTGGACAACAATTTCCTCGAATCTTGCTTATTTTGTTGTCCCCAGTGGCAAAAAGCCACCCACGCGCGCCAGAAACGCCGCGACCGACCAACGGTGGACAACAATTTCCTCGGATCTTGCTTATTTTGTTGTCCCCAGTGGCAAAAAAGCCACCCACGTGGGACGGAAAAGCCGCGACCGCCCCGGAAAAAAGCCCACACGCCCCGGAAAAGCCCACACGCGCCGGAAAAGCCCACGCGGACCTGCCGGGAGAGCCGCGGAACGTCCGTGGCCGCAACAATTTCCCCGATTCCCGCCTCAAACTTGTATGCCTTGGGTTACTGTGCTATAATACTAGTCGCTTTATACGTTTTTCTTCTTAATTAAGCAAAAAAATCAAGCAAAAAAGCGCACAAAGCGGGGACTGAGTATAACAGAGTTTTTACAGGAGGTTATTCCTATATGTGTGGATTTTCCGGATTTACCGGTTTTTTGGAAAACCGTGAGGCGATCGTCGAGAAGATGAATGAGCGCATCCTTCACCGCGGACCCGACATGGGCGGCGTCTATGTGACAGGTACCACCGACAACGATTCGGTCGCTCTCGGCTTCCGTCGTCTGTCGATCCTTGACCTTTCCGAAGACGGCAAGCAGCCGATGTTCAACGAGGATCATTCCATCATCGTTACTTTCAACGGTGAGATCTACAATTTCATGGAACTGCGTGACCAGCTGAAGGCAAAGGGCCACATCTTCCGTTCCAAAACAGATACCGAAGTTCTTCTCCACGGCTACGAGGAGTGGGGCGAGAAGCTTGCCGAGAAACTGCGCGGCATGTTCGCCTTCGTGATCTGGGATTCCAATACCAACACCCTTTACGGCGCGCGCGACTATTTCGGCATCAAGCCGTTCTACTACTCCATGCTTCCGGGCGGCAACATCCTGTTCGGATCGGAGATCAAGAGTTTCCTCGAGCACCCGCAGTTCCGCAAGGAAGTCAATCCGGACGCGCTGAGACCGTATCTCACCTTCCAGTACTCTTCCATGCCGGAGACGTTTTTCAAGGGTACCTATAAGCTTCCGCAGGCGCACTACTTCGTTCTGCATGACAAAAACATGCGCGTAGAGCGTTACTGGGATGTCGACTTCTCCAAGAAGA
Organism: Eubacterium sp.; assembly: GCA_036309825.1. Lineage (GTDB taxonomy): Bacteria > Bacillota > Clostridia > Lachnospirales > Lachnospiraceae > Bilifractor. Next base: position 5,752 of record JAXJTA010000313.1, read on the forward strand.
CAAATAAATCTCTGGATCAGTGCGCGGAGGACATCGCAGCACGCGTTCAGGAGACCGTCAACGCGCACCGCATCGCCGATGTACGCGTCGGTTCCTTCCTCTCCGGCGGTGTTGACTCCAGCTTCGTTACCGCCGATCTGAAACCGGATGACACCTTCTCCGTCGGCTTCGATTATGAGAACTTCGACGAGACCAAGGAGGCGAACCGCCTGTCCCAGATCCTCGGTGTGAAAAACTACATGAAATATCCGACGGCCGATGAGTGTTTCGACGCTTTCGCCGATATTCAGTACCACATGGATGAGCCGCAGTCCAATCCGTCCAGCGTACCGCTGTACTTCCTGGCGCGCCTCGCCCGTGAGCACGTAACCGTTGTCCTCTCCGGCGAAGGCGCCGATGAGATCTATGCCGGCTACGAGTGGTACGATGAAGTACCGCTGATGCAGAAATACAAAAAACTTCCGCAGGGTCTGCGCCGTCTCGCAGCGCGCACCGCAAAGAAGATGCCGTATTTCAAGGGTCATGACTTCATCATCAAATCCAGCGGCGATCCGGAAGATTACTTCATCGGACAGGCACTCGTATTCCCGGAGGACGAGGCATACGACATCCTGCAGCCGAAATACCAGCACGGTCCGACACCGCATGAGATCACAAAGCCGATCTACGACCGCGTAAAGGATCTGTCCGAGCTGGAGAAAAAACAGTACCTCGATCTCAACCTGTGGCTGCCGGGCGATATCCTGCTCAAAGCGGACAAGATGGCCATGGCTTCCTCTCTGGAGCTTCGTGTACCGTACCTCGACCGCTTCGTACTCGAAGACGCGGCGACTCTGCCGGCAGAATACAAGATCAACGGCATCAACACGAAATATGTATTCCGTAAAGCCGCATCGAGCGCCATCCCGGACGAATGGGCATACAGAACGAAGAAAGGCTTCCCGGTACCGATCCGTGAGTGGATGCGTCAGGAAAAATACTATAACCTGATCAAAGACAGCTTTACAAGCGACGCGGCAGCTGAGTATTTCAAACCGGACATGCTGATGAAGCTTCTGAATGACCACTACGAGAACAAGGCGAACAACCAGAGAAAGATCTGGACGGCCTACACCTTCCTCACCTGGCACAAAGTCTTCTTCGGGGAATAAACGATTCTGTGTTCATGAGCGATACGGACGCGAAGAATGCAGACTTTCCTCCACGCCCGCATCATTTTTATCTGATGATTATTTAATATTATTATCTGATTATTATTTAATTAAGAAGGGATCTGATCACAATGGCAAAACCAATTATCCCGGTTCTTCTGGGTGCCGACCTTAACTGTTACAATGTCGCACGTGCCTTCCACGAGGCGTACGGCGTAAAATCCTACGCATTCGGCCGCTACAAAGTATCGGCCACCATGTACTCTCGCATCATCGACTTCACCGAGGAGCCGGGCATGGAAAAGGACGAAGTCATGCTTCGTCACCTCAAAAAATTCGCGGAGGATCATCCGGAAGGACAGCTCATCCTCATGGGCTGCACCGATCACTACGCAGACATGATCATCCGCCTGCACGATCAGCTCCCGCAGTACCTTGCGCCGATGCCGCCGAAATCCATCTACTCTTCCATCCAGAAGAAAGCCGAGTTCTACAAGGTCTGTGAGAAATACGGCATCTCCTATCCGAAGAGTGTTGTTGTCGACAAGAAGGTCGACGCGGCCGAACTGACCGCGGAAAAACTCGGCTTCGAATATCCGATCATCATCAAAGCCTCCTCCAGCCAGGACTACTTCCTGCACGAGTTTGAAGGCATGAAGAAGGTCTATACCTCCGAATCCGCCGAAGAATCCGCAAAAATCATCAGCGACATCTACGATTCCGGTTACCCGGATACCATCGTTCTTCAGAAAATGGTCATCGGCGGTGACGCGAACATGCGTGTACTCACCTGCTTCTCCGACGCGAAGGGCAAGGTCAGAGCGGTCTGCCTCGGTCATACCATGATCGAAGAGCACACCCCGCAGGGTCTCGGCAACCATGCCGCGATCGTCACCGAGGACGCACATTCTCTGCCGATGGTCGAGAAGATCATCGCCATGCTCGAAGATATCGGCTATACCGGTTTTTCCAACTTCGATATCAAACGTGACGGTGACTCCGACAACTACTACGCCTTCGAGATCAACCTCCGCCAGGGCCGCAGCAACTACTATGTGACCGGCGCCGGCATCAACATCGCCAAACTCGTCGTTGAGAAATTCAACGATCCGGGCGACGATGTCAACATCTGCACGGATCAGACCTACTGGCACCTCGTTCCGTCCGATGTTGCGTTCAAATACTGCGAAGACAAAGAGCTCGTAGAGACAGCACGCCGCCTGGAGAAGGAAGGCAAGAGCACCTGCTCTGTCCTCTATTCCGCGGATACCCGTTTCAACCCGCTCCGCTGGATCGACGCGCATGAAATGCTGCGCCGCCAGAGAGGCAAATTCGCGACCTATTATCCGAAACAGCCGGGCAAGAACTAAGCCACGGGAAGCGGCCCGTCACAACCTCATACGAATACGAACAAAACGAACGGCGGGAGTTTTTGCTCCCGCCATCACAAAATCCAGCCCAAATAATTAAGGGAGGTCTAACGACCCTATGAAAATCAACGAGTTATTCAGCGGCATCAAATGCACCATCCCGGAGACCGAAGCAGCGGAGACGACCGACGTCATTTCCGTCACCTACGACTCCCGCAAAGCAGGCAAAGGCAGCCTCTTCATCTGCCTCGTCGGTGTGAATTCCGACGGCCATGACTATGCAGCATCCGCATACGAAAACGGGTGCCGTACGTTTTTCACCCAGAAAACGCTTGACCTTCCCGAGGACGCGGTACAGATCATCGCGGAGAATACCCGCAGCGTCCTGCCCTACCTTTCCTCGAACTTCTACCAGCACCCGGAGCGCAAACTGACGCTCATCGGCGTGACCGGAACCAAGGGAAAAACAACGACCGCGCTGATCCTTCGCGAACTGCTGAACAAGAATGCCAAGGCCTGCGCGTATATCGGCACAAACGGCATCCAGTATGCCGGCAAAAATATCGAGACCCCGAACACAACGCCGGAAAGCCTCGTACTGGAAGCATCCTTCCACGACATGGTCGAAAACGGCATCAAATATGTTGTCATGGAAGTCTCCTCCCAGGCGCTCAAATATCACCGTGTAGACAACCTGGTCTTCGATACCACGATCTTCACCAATCTGTCCGTCGATCACATCGGCCCGGGCGAGCACAGCAGCTTTGAGGACTACCGTGACAGCAAGAAGCGTCTCTTCACCGAGCACCATACCTCGCACATCATCTACAATCTGGACGATGAATATGCAGGTGCCATGGTCGATGAGAACACTACTGCCGAGAAGATCAGCTACTCGACTGCCGATCCGTCTGCTTCTTACTACGCCACCGACATCAAACCGTGGAATGATAACGGCTCCTCCCTCGGTGTACAGTTTGTCAGCCATCACAACGGCGAGGCGCAGGAGATCGAGGCCCATTTTCCGGGCAAATTCAGTGTACACAACCTGCTGAGCACGATCGCCGCTGCCGGAATCTACGGTATCGACCAGCCGTCCTGCTTCAAGACCCTGCACGATGTTCACGCGGACGGCCGTTTCGAAGTGATCAAGACCGGCCTTCCGGGACGCGCTTTCATCATCGATTACGCGCACAACGGTGTCAGCCTGACCGCTGCCCTTTCTATTCTGAAGGAACATGATCCGAAACGCCTCATCGTCATCGTCGGCGCCGTCGGCGGACGTACCCAGAGCCGTCGTGCTGAGGTCGGCAAAGCGATCGATCCGCTCGTTGACATTGCCATGCTGACGGCCGATGAACCGAACTTCGAGGATCCGATGAACGTCATCAACGACATCGCCTCCGTCATGCATCAGTGCCCGAAGATCCTGAAATATCCGGACCGTGAGGACGCCGTTCGCGCCGCTGTCCGCATGTCCCAGCCGGGTGATATTTTCCTCTTCGCAGGAAAAGGCCACGAGACCACACAGCTGATCAAAGGCGTTCACGTACCGTTCTCCGAGAAGAAGATCCTTCTCGACGAGGCGGCAAAAATGATCGCGGAAAGCAAGTAAGTATCATCATCGGTGCGTAACCCGGCACAAAAATCGACGGCTGAATCGGAGTAAATATAATGGAAAAGAAATTACTTGGAATTCTGGGCGGCATGGGCGCGGAAGCGTCCTCCGTCTTCTACAAGAAAATCATCGACAATACAGAAGTCAGCAACGATCGCGAACACATCGATCTGCTGCTCTTCTCTCATGCCTCGATCCCGGACCGTACCGAATGTATCCTCGGCGGTAAGCAGGAATATCTGTGGGGCTACTTTGACAAGGACATCAGGATGCTGAAAAACGCCGGCTGCGACTACCTCGTCATCCCCTGCAACACATCCCATTACTTTGCCGACCGTTTTGACAAAGCCATGGACGGCAACTTCCTGAACATGATCGACGAAGCTGCCCGCTATGCGGCAAAATTCCGCGGCAAACGGATCGGTATCCTCGCAACAGACGGAACCGTACAGAGCAACATGTACGGAGCAGCTCTCGAAAGATACGGTGCCGAGGCTGTATATCCTTCCGAGGAATGCCAGAAAGACGTCATGTCACTGATCTACGACCAGATCAAACGCGGCGAAAAAGGTGACAAGCACCAGTTCCTTCGTGTCATCAAAGAGATGAAGGAAAAACAGTGCGACGCCGTTATCCTCGCCTGCACCGAACTCTCGGTTCTCAAAGACAACTACTCCTTCGACGGTCCGTTCTATCTGGACGCGATGGATGTTATCACAAAAGTCTGCATTGAAAAATGCGGAGGCAAATACTGCGGATCGCTCTAAAGCGACCCGCAGTTTTTTATTTTCTCTATATTTTCTGAAGCCCTTTATCATCACAGAGGTATGCAATCAGAACATCTTCTGCATCGCTCGTGAGATTCTCCAGCGTGAATGCATATTCTGGATCCTCCGCACTGCCGGTCACAAAAGATACCCATACCTGATCTTCCACAGCTTTACCGGTGTATCTCTTACCCAGTTCAATAGCCTGCGCCTGGGAAAGGCTGGCTCCGCCGATAATCTCATTAGTATCTACTTTTTTCTCTTCCGCTTTTTTCTCCTGAGCGGATGATGACACTACAGCCTCCGTGGGTGTAGGTTCGGATACTACAGTTTCAACTTCCTGAACGGGGCTTCCGCTGTCTTATTGGTTCCGCATCCCGATACTGCCATGGCCGCGGAAAGAGCAATTACTGTCCAAAAGATTTTCTTTTTCATTTCGCTTCTCCTTCTATATTACCTGTTAAAAAACTTTCACTTTTTAATCAACCTTTGTATATGTCACGTCAAACTCACCGACAATATGCATCTCGATCGGTGTCTTATCTGTTACGAAATAAATGCTTCCCGTAACCGTCGGCTCTTCATAGTGATAAGGTTCCCCATTCTGCGGGAACGGCATCGTACCGTCCAGTGTGATAGAACCATCAGCATTTTCCTGGATTGTCCTTGTTCTTCCCTCTGCATTTACATAGGTGCCTGAAATAGATACCGAAGCCGGAGCTGCAGCGTCGCCATTGCTTCCGTTATCTCCCCCGGTACTGTAGGAAGGATTATAATTTACGTCAAAGTTCTGATCTGCCGGGAATCCGTCTTCACCGGTTGCCGGACTGATCTCCGGCCACATATCCAGAGCACTGTTATCATTCCAGCTGTGCCACTGAATAGTCTGATTTGCCGCGAGTTCACTGTCAGTTCCCATCGTGTAGGTACCCAGCTTGGTGGCAGTGATACGCTCATTATCTCTGCTGTACTCAATCACATCCACATCAGGACTGGTGGACATAAACTGCTGACTCCGGAGGCCATAACCATCCGGTCCCAGGGACAGGCCGGCACGCATTCCGCCTGCAGGCGCCACGCCAAAGAAGATTAATACTTCGTCCGAGCCAGCACTCTCATTAAAGCCGGTATCTGCAATGATCATCTGATCAGCATCCGTATCATAATAGTAAAGACGTCCGTAGTACATGAAGTTGTTTGTCTGCTGTGCCAGGAGGAGAGTCGGTACCTCTCCCTCATGCATACGAACCAGAGTATACATATAATAACCGCTCTTCTCGAAGTACTCTGTGTAGTTCTCAACACTGGAAAGATTTGCCAGAATATCTTTATACTGAGCGATGGCCTCTGCATCTTTTTCTGCCTGGATCTCTTCCGGTGTCTTCTCAGGAATTTCCTCTGCGGCAGATTCAGCCACAACCTCTTCCACGCTCTCAGCCGAAGCCTCATCTTCTGCAGTCTTTTCGACTGCCGACTGAGCTATTACCGCAGACTCCTGTGTCTGTTTATTTCTTCCCCCTGCTATTACTGCAGCCGCAATAACAGCAGCTGCCACACCGGCTGCGATCAAAGCGATAATGCCAATCTTAACAGCCGATAAACCAGCTGTGCCGGCAGCTTTCGATCCTGCAGTCTTTGATCCGGTAATCTTTGATCCGGCCGCTTTCACTCCGACAGTCTTCGATCCGGCCTCCGCAGCGCTGTCGACAGTATTAGACCGTGCACCATCGGAAGTATTTTTATCTCCCACCGGCTCTGTTTTTGCAGATCTATAACCCATATAGTCATTGATCTTTCCGAGAATCTTCTCATGCATCTGCTTGAATTCCGGGCTCTGGGAAAGTGTATCGGCATAGGCCTGCTGACGTCCTGTAAAGAGCGTGAAGAGAAGTACACCAACACCAATAGATGTGATCTCGATACCACGCTTCTTAAATTCATCCTTCATCTTGTAGAGCTTGTCTCTTCCCTGTTTGAGACGGGATTTGATCGTATTCTCAGATACCCCTGCAGCCTCCGCAATATCTTTTACGGAGATCTCCTGTCCGTAATGCATCCAGAGGGCTGCCCGCTGCATCTCCGGCAGCATATTCATGATCTCTTCCACAGCATCCGCTGTCGCATGAATATCGGTAATCTGATCCGGACGGAAAGCCGGGGACTCATCCTCAAACTCTACAGCTGCTCCGTCCTGGTCATCGGACGCAAGGTCTTCCATGTACACAGGATTATTGACTCTCAGCATATTTAATGATCTGGTGGCTACGATCTGGTTGAGCCATGATGCGAAGCTCTCCGACTTTTCCAGGGTATTGATTTTTTCCAGAGCTTTGATGTATGCCTCCTGAATAACATCCATCTGATCATCTCTGTTCTTGAGATATCTTGCAGCAACTGCACTGGCCCCGGCAAATGTCATCGTGTACAGATGCTTAAAATTTGCCTGATTTCCCACTTTCAGTTCTTCAACGTATCTTTTGATCTCAGCTTCTTTGTTCATTCTAATCTCCCAAATCTCCTTTAGTGTGTAATATTTCTGCTCTGTCTTCATGTATCTGCATTGGAAAAAACTACTTTCCAACTCCTTTCACTTATGAGACACACGAAAAATGAGATCGGTTTTATATATTTAGAAAAATTTTCAAAATAGCTTCTCCAGGCACATAGCCAGGTCTTCCGCCCTATCGTAATAGCCGATCGAATACAGGCTCATATAGATGAGATTCATCTCCTCACTGCCCGGCTCTACGCCTTCTGCCGCAAGCTTTGCGGTTCTGCGCAGGATCTCGGCCTTTGTCGCGATCGTCTCCGGATCGCTATCGGAACTCATATCATAATCAAACGTTCTTCCGCACGGGCTGGCACAGGTCGCGCAGTCCGGAACCAGACGAAACTTCTCTTCATGAAGCTTGTCGATCTCCGCCTCGATCACGATGGCTTCCCTTGCATTCGAATCTTTGCCCGATTCCACCGGAAAAACTCCCTCAATATCCGCATTCAACTGCGCATGAGCCGCTTCGCCGGTTCTTGCGTATATCTGCAATCCATGAA
>JAXJTA010000314.1:0-2654 GCA_036309825.1 Eubacterium sp.
CATCAAGGTAGTGAACGATTGCATCTTCGACGAACTCGAAGAGATTCGCGCAAAGAGAAAAGCGGAATCCGAGAAACTCGGCCGCTGATCATACAAAGAATAGAATATAGCAGACAGAGAACGGCCCCGCAGTTTGCGGGGCCGTTCTGCGCGTTATGGACCCTGCACGATTACCGGGCAAACGTGAAATTTCTCCAATTCAGCAAAATATTAAAAAGATGAGAATAATAGCGTAAACAAAAGAAATACTGCGAAAAAAAGAGATATTTATGTATTTTCCGCACTTGCGGAAATGCGGCAGTTTGTCTATTATATGAATTGTTGAGTAGCACTCATATCGATCGAGTGCTAATAAATCAAAAAAAGAACGGAAATCATATAGGAGGCATGAAATGAAATTAGTTCCATTAGGAGACAGAGTAGTTCTGAAACAGGTAGAAGCAGAAGAAAAAACCAAATCCGGCATCATTCTTACATCCCAGGCACAGGAGAAACCGCAGGAAGCTGTTGTTATCGCCGTAGGACCGGGAACCGATGATGTGAAGATGGAAGTTAAGGTAGATGACAAGGTTATCTACAGCAAATACGCAGGCACAGAAGTTAAGCTCGACGGCGAAGAGTACATCATCGTTAAACAGAGCGATGTTCTGGCAATCGTAGAGTAATAAGTTTTTTTCAGGAGGAATAAAAAAATGGCAAAACAGATCAAATACGGTGAAGAGGCAAGAGTAGCCCTTCAGGCAGGTGTAGATAAACTCGCAAACACAGTCCGCGTAACACTGGGACCGAAAGGCCGCAACGTTGTTCTTGACAGAACATACGCAGCTCCGACGATCACCAACGATGGTGTTACCATTGCAAAAGAGGTTGAACTGGAAGACGGATTTGAGAACATGGGCGCACAGCTCATCCGTGAAGTTGCTTCCAAGACAAACGATGTAGCCGGCGACGGTACCACAACAGCTACCGTTCTTGCACAGGCTATGATCCATGAAGGAATGAGAAACCTGGCAGCAGGCGCAAACCCGATCGTCCTCAGAAAGGGTATGAAGAAAGCTACAGATAAAGCAATCGAGCTGATCAAAGGCATGAGCAAACCGGTAAGCGGCAAAGAGCAGATCACAAGAGTTGCTGCTGTTTCCTCCGGCGATGATGAGGTTGGCCAGCTGGTAGCCGACGCTATGGAAAAAGTTACCAACGACGGTGTAATCACCATCGAAGAGTCCAAATCCATGATCACAGAGCTCGACCTTGTAGAAGGTATGCAGTTCGACCGCGGCTATGTATCCGCATACATGGCAACCGATATGGAGAAGATGGTTGCTGAGCTGGATAATCCGTATATCCTGATCACCGATAAGAAGATCAACAACATTCAGGAGATCCTTCCGCTTCTGGAGCAGATCGTACAGAGCGGCGCAACCCTTCTGATCATCGCTGAGGATGTTGAGGGTGAGGCACTTTCCACTCTGATCGTAAACAAACTTCGCGGAACCTTCAAAGTATGCGCTGTTAAAGCTCCGGGCTACGGCGACAGAAGAAAAGAGATGCTTCAGGATATCGCTATTCTGACAGGCGGCCAGGTCGTTTCCGCAGAGCTCGGTGTTGAGCTTAAGGACGCAACCATGGATATGCTTGGAAGAGCAAAATCCGTTAAAGTTGCCAAAGAGACAACCGTAATCGTTGACGGTGCAGGCGACAAGGCTGCGATCGCAGACCGCGTAGGCCAGATCAAGAACCAGATCTCTACAACAACTTCCGATTTCGATCGTGAGAAACTGCAGGAGAGACTTGCAAAGCTGTCCGGCGGTGTAGCTGTTATCCGTGTAGGCGCAGCAACCGAGACCGAGATGAAGGAAGCAAAGCTTCGCCTTGAGGATGCTCTGAATGCTACCCGTGCGGCAGTTGAAGAGGGCATCATCGCAGGCGGCGGATCCGCTTACGTCCACGCATCTAAGCAGCTGGCTGAGTTCGCAAAAGGACTTGAAGGCGATGAGAAGACCGGTGCTATGATCGTTGTCAAAGCCCTGGAAGCTCCGATGGCTACCATCGCTGAGAACGCAGGTCTGGAAGGCGCTGTTATTATCAATAAGGTAAAAGAGTCTGAAGTTGGCATTGGTTTCGATGCTTACAAAGAAGAGTATGTAGATATGGTACAGGCAGGAATTCTGGATCCGGCAAAGGTTACCAGAAGCGCACTGCAGAACGCAACATCCGTTGCTTCTTCCCTGCTGACAACCGAGTCCGCTGTATGCAGCATCAAAGAGCCGGCTCCGGCTATGCCGGCAGGCGCAGGCGCACCGGGAATGATGTAATCCCGCAAGCGGCAAAAACTAAGTGAGAACATGGCAGGAAGCCCCGGGCGATCAAATCGCCCGGGGCTTCTTTGCGCGCTCTTGGGTCAATAAATTATCAGAACACGATGAGTAAGAGCGGCCGTGAAGTGTTCCCTGGCTCCGTTTCCCTCGCTGCGCTCAGTCCAAATGTCGCTGCGTGAACAACTTCACGGCCGCTCCATCACCCTGAACTCCATTCCACACTATGTTCAATGCCAAATGTCGCTGCGTGAACACCATCGCGGCCGCTCCATCACCTTGAACTCCTTTCCACACTATGTTCAATGCCAAATGTCGCTGCGTGAACAACTTCACGGC
>JAXJTA010000315.1:0-5212 GCA_036309825.1 Eubacterium sp.
CCAGCCGCAGCAGATGATGGCGGAAGAGCGTCACGTAGTATCGGAGGCATACGCCGGCGATATCATCGGCGTTTTTGATCCGGGCATCTTCTCCATCGGAGACACGATCTGCGCACCGGGCAAGAAGTTCGCGTTTGAGGGCATTCCGACCTTCGCACCGGAGCATTTCGCCCGCGTCGTACTCACGGATTCCATGAAGAGAAAGCAGTTCGTCAAGGGTGTTGAACAGATCGCGCAGGAAGGCGCGATCCAGATCTTCCAGGAGATCCGCCTCGGCATGGAAGAGATTATCGTCGGCGTTGTCGGTATCCTGCAGTTCGACGTACTGAAGTTCCGCCTGGAGACGGAGTACAACGTAGAGATCCGTCTCGATGTTCTTCCGTACGAGTACATCCGCTGGATCGTGAACAAGGACGAGGTCGATCTCGACAAGCTGGTCGGCACCTCCGATATGAAGAAGGTCGTCGATATGAAGGGCAATCCGCTGCTCCTGTTCATCAATCCGTGGAGCGTCGGCATGGTGCTCGACCGCAACGAAGGACTGCAGCTTGAGGAATTCAGCAAAAACTAATGTTGCTTTTAATTTATGCATAGCTTTGGTATAATAAGCATGAATATGCAGGCAGGGAGGACATCCAGATGGCACAGAAAGCAAAAACAAAAGAGAATTCTTATATTATCTATGATGACCATACAGTGGGAACCGTACAGATCGAAGACGAAGTGATCGCCACCATTGCGGCACTGGCTGCGACAGAGGTGGAAGGCGTTGCGTCTCTCGGCGGCGGTATCACGCATGCGAAGGCTGCCCGCGCAGGTGCGCGTGCCCTTTCCCGCGGAGTGAAGATCGAGATCGAGGATCGTGTGATCTCCGTGCGTATGATCGTGAATATGAAATACGGTTATAATATCCCGGATACGACCGTCAAGGTACAGGAGAAGGTAAAAACGGCTCTTGAGAACATGACAGGCCTGGAGGTTTCCGGCGTGAATGTCAGTGTGGCAGACGTTACTATCGAGTCCAAGTAATGGCGGGAGAGAAACATATGAAACGCAGTGAGCAGAGAGAGACGATTTTCCGTCTGTTATTCATGAAACAGTTCAACAGCGCCGAGGAGATGCCGGAGCAGCAGGCGATCTATATGGATTCGCTGAAAAGCGGTCTCGAAGAGGTCTCCTACGCCGAAAAGGTCACACCGGAGGACGAGGCTTATATCAAAGAGAAGCTGGCCAATATCACGGCGAAGACTCCGGAGATCGATGAACTGCTGAACAAGACTTCCAGAGGCTGGAAGACGAGCCGCATGAGCAAGGTGGATCTCTCGATCCTCAGACTGGCGGCTTACGAGATCCTCTATGATGAGGATGTGCCGGTCCGCGTAGCGATCAACGAAGCTGTCGAGATCTCCAAGCAGTACGGCGGCGATGCGTCCGCATCCTTCGTCAACGGAATTCTCGGACAGATCGCGAGAAGTAAGGATACGGTTACAGAGACGTCAGAGGAATGATAAGCCGGGGACATGCTTTGAGAGAAAATGTGTACTCTGTAGGCCAGGTCGGTGCGTACATCCGCAATATGTTTGCGCAGGATTTTATGCTGAAACGGATCTCCGTCAAGGGAGAGATCAGCAACTGCAAGTATCACCGGAGCGGCCACATTTATTTTACATTGAAGGACGAAGTATCCTCCATCGCGTGCGTGATGTTTGCGGGCGACCGCAAGGGTCTGACTTTTGCGATGAAGGACGGGGACAGGGTCGTCGTAACGGGCCCGATCGAAGTATATATACGTGATGGCAAATACCAGCTCTATGCAAAAAAGATCGAATTGCAGGGAGCTGGATTGTTATATGAGAGATTTCTTGCATTGAAGGCGGAGCTGGAGGAGCTCGGCATGTTCGACGATTCCTTCAAGAAGCCGATCCCCCGCTATGTGAAGCGCCTCGGTATCGTGACGGCACCGACCGGAGCGGCTGTGCAGGATATCCGGAATATCGCGCTGCGGAGAAATCCGTACATTGAGCTTATTTTGTATCCCGCTCTCGTTCAGGGAGAAGGGGCTGTCAAAAGCATCGTGACGGGTATCGAAACGCTCGACCGGCTGGGACTCGACTGCATTATCGTCGGCAGAGGAGGCGGTTCGATCGAGGATCTGTGGGCGTTTAATGAGGAAGCGGTCGCCCGTGCGATCTTTAACTGCGAAACGCCTGTCATTTCCGCTGTCGGACACGAGACGGATACGACGATCGCCGATTTTGTGGCAGATCTGAGAGCACCGACGCCTTCCGCGGGTGCGGAGCTGGCGGTCGCGAATATCGCGGATACGCTGCGCCGGCTCGATGAGGCGAAGGCGCGGCTTGAGAACGGCATGCACAAATCGCTCGATCGCTATGAGGAGCGGCTCCGCTCGTACAGAAACCGCTGGAAATATCTGAGTCCCGAAAATCAGATCCGGGAGAAGCGGCAGCGGATCGCCGATCTGGAAATTCGGATGACGAACAGACAGGAGCAGATCCTGCAGGAGACGAAGAACAGGAAGTCCGATCTGGAAAAACGTTTTTCCCTCGATATGAAGCAGCAGGTACAGGACAGACGGCACACGCTCGAGCTGCTGATCCGCCAGATGGACGGCCTCTCGCCGATCCGGAAGCTGAACCAGGGCTATTCCTATGCGGAGAATGACGCGGGCAGAAATGTATCGGAGATCGGCGTCGTAAAGCGCGGTGACGCGATCCATATTCAGGTGACGGACGGTGTGATCCACACGGAGGTCACAGGAACAGAAAAGCGAAAGAGAGAATTCTGATGGCTAAGGAAAATTTGACAGAACAGCAGGAATTACAGGAGGAGCCGGAAGCGCGTGAACTGACGCTTGAGGAATCCTTCGACCGCCTCGACGAGCTTGTGGGACGCCTCGAGGAGCGCGATATCCCGCTGGAGGAGTCTTTTCGTGTATACAAGGAAGGGATGGACCTGCTGAAGAAGTGCAGCGAGAAGATCGATACCGTTGAGAAGAAAATGATCCAGATCAACGAGGATGGTGAGATCAGGGATTTCTGATCCGGAACCGGTGATCCTGCAGAAAGCGGAGAAGCGAACCATGGTTTTCAAAGAGGAACTCAGAAAAAGGACAGAAGCGGCAGAGGCTATACTGGAATCGTATCTGCCGATTCCCACGGAGCACACCAGAACGCTGGCGGAGGCGATCCGCTACAGCTGCATGGCGGGAGGCAAAAGGATCCGGCCGATCCTGATGCTGGAAAGCTATGCTCTGTTCGGCGGAAAAGGTGAAGTGATCCGTCCTTTCGCGGCGGCGATCGAGATGATCCATACGCATTCTCTGATCCACGATGATCTGCCGGCGATCGATAATGATGACTACCGGCGCGGCAGGCTGACGACGCATGTTGTCTACGGGGAAGCGGTTGCGGTCCTTGCGGGCGACGCGCTTCTGAACTACGCGTACGAGACAGCGCTGACGGCGTTTGTGGCGGCGGACGATCCTGCGGAGGCGTCTTGCGGGACGGATCACGCTGCAGCGGACCGCGGATGCGGAGATGCCGGGAGCAAAGGGGACACAGCTTCGCGGCGAATCGCCGCGGCGTGCGCGATCCTCGCGGCAAAGAGCGGCATTCACGGCATGCTCGGCGGACAGGGACTCGACGTGCAGAACGAGAAGAACGACGTTTTTGCCCTGGATGAAGAGACGCTGTCCTTTATCTACGAGAACAAGACTGCCGCCCTTCTGGAGGCGCCGCTTATGATCGGCGCGATTCTGGCGGGAGCGGATGATCGGACGGTCTCGACGATGGAAGAGGTCGGCAGGAAAATCGGCCTCGCTTTTCAGATCCGGGACGATATCCTCGATGTGACATCCACGACGGAGGAACTGGGCAAACCGGTCTGCTCCGATGAGAAGAATAATAAGACCACGTATGTGACATTGATGGGAACGGAGAAAGCGGAGGCGTATGTAAGGCAGCTCACAGAGGAAGCCATTGCGCTTGTGGAAGCGATGCCCGGCGATTCGACGTTTCTGATCGAACTTCTGAGAAGCCTTGCGGAACGGAGAAAATAAGCCCGATCCCGCGCTTTCCATAAGGACCGTCTTGCGTACGGCGCGGCGGGAAGGCGATAAGGGCGGGAATTCTTCGTATGAGGGTAAGTTATGCTGGAATCTATTAACAAACCGAATGATGTCAAAAAGCTTCCGGTCGACAGTCTGCCGTATCTGGCGGATGAGGTGCGCGAGTATCTGATCGAGACGGTCAGCCGCAACGGCGGCCATCTGGCTTCGAATCTCGGTGCCGTGGAACTGACGATCGCGCTTCATTATGTGTATACACTGCCGAAGGACAAGCTGATCTGGGATGTCGGGCATCAGGCATATACGCACAAGATCCTGACAGGGCGGCGCGAGCAGTTCGCGACGCTTCGAAGGGAGGGAGGTCTGTCCGGTTTTCCGCGAAGAGGTGAGAGCGACTGCGACAGCTTTGATACGGGACACAGTTCCAATTCGATCTCGGCAGCGGTCGGCTATGTCAAGGCGCGCGATCTCAGAAAACTCGATTACAATGTGGCGGCGATCATCGGCGACGGCGCGTTTACGGGAGGCATGGCCTACGAGGCACTGAACAATGCCGCCAAGCTGAAGACGAATCTGGTGATCGTGCTGAACGACAACAATATGTCGATCTCCCCGAATGTTGGAGGTATTTCCGATTATCTGAACAGTATCCGTACATCCCCTGCTTATACCGGGCTGAAGGAGTCGGTCGCGACGAAGCTGGAGAAGATCCCCGGCGTCGGCGATGACATCGTCAAGCGGATCCGCAAGACGAAGAGCAGTATCAAGCAGCTCGTCATTCCGGGCATGTTTTTCGAGGATATGGGCATCACCTATCTGGGACCCGTTGACGGCCACAATATCAATGCCATGATTCGGATCCTGCAGGACGCGAAGCGCGTGAACGGGCCGGTCCTTGTCCATGTACTGACCGAGAAGGGCAGAGGTTATCTGCCGGCGATGCGGCATCCGTCCCGTTTCCACGGAACCGGTGCCTTTGATATCGAGACCGGCGTTCCGGTCGAACCGGGAAAAACGTGTTACACCGATGTTTTTGCCACGGTCATGCGGAAGATGGGCGACCGGGAGCCAAAGGTCGTAGCCGTAACGGCGGCGATGGAAGACGGAACGGGACTGAAGCGGTTC
>JAXJTA010000316.1:0-7920 GCA_036309825.1 Eubacterium sp.
ACATAGAAAAGGACTGCCATACGGCAGTCCTTTTCTTATTTCTTTACTTATTGCCGTTCTCCCCGTTGAACTTAAACACAGCCACACCGTACGGCGGCAGGTCGTACGCGATGTTGTACGGTTTTCCGTCGCACTCGCCTTTTTCCGCCTTGTAGGTCGCGGTCACATTGTGATCGCCGCCGTACTTCACGGAACGGCTGTCGAGGATCTGCGTATAGGTCTTCAGCTCCGGAACGCCGCAGCGGTAATCCGGGCGTGCCATCGGTGTGAAGTTGACCACGAAGAGCAGGTTGTTGCGGCCTGTCGGTGACCATCTGACGAAGCTGAAAATGCTTCTGTCCGCGTCATCCGCATTCATCCATTCAAAGCCTTCATAACCGCTGTCGTTGGCGCAGAGCGCAGGGTACTTCGTGTACATATGCAGCAGGTCACGAACGAACGCCTGGAGGTGTTCGTTTTTCTTATCCTCAAGAAGGAACCAGTCGAGCTCACGCTCCTCGCTCCACTCACGGTACTGACCGAAGTCCTGACCCATGAAGAGAAGCTTCTTGCCCGGATGCCCGAACATGTAAGCATAGCCGGCTTTCAGATTCTCGAACTTGTCCGTTTCATAGCCCGGCATCTTGTTGATCATCGAGCATTTCAGATGAACGACCTCATCGTGAGAAAGAACCAGAATGTAGTTCTCGCTGAACGCATAGGTCATCGCAAAGGTCATCTTGTTGTGATTGTTTTTGCGATAGATCGGATCGAGCTTCATGTACTCGAGGAAGTCATGCATCCAGCCCATGTTCCACTTGAAGGTGAAGCCGAGGCCGTTGTCCTCGACGTCTCCGGTAATCTTCGGCCATGCGGTAGACTCCTCGGCGATCCTCATGACACCCGGATTTCTGCCGGTAACAAGCGAATTCAGATGTTTGAAAAACTCAATGGCTTCCAGATTCTGGTTGCCGCCGTAAATATTCGGGATCCACTCACCGCTCTTGCGGCCGTAATCCAGATAAAGCATCGAAGCGACCGCGTCTACGCGGAGACCGTCGATGTGATACTCCTCGATCCAGTAAAGCGCGTTGGCAATCAGGAAGTTTTTGACCTCCGGCCGTCCGTAATTGAAGATCTTTGTTCCCCATTCCGGATGCTCGCCCTGACGCGGATCGGCATGTTCATATACGGCATCGCCGTCGAACTCCGCCAGTCCCTGCGCGTCCTTCGGGAAGTGCGCCGGTACCCAGTCAAGGATGACACCGATCTTGTTCTTGTGCAGATAATCGATCAGGAACTTGAAGTCCTGCGGGGAACCGTAGCGGGATGTCGGTGCGTAATAACCCGTGACCTGATATCCCCACGACTGATCCAGCGGATGCTCCGCGATACCCATGAGCTCGACATGCGTATAGCCCATATCCTTCACATAGTCAACGATCCGCTTCGCGAACTCGCGGTAGTTATAAAAACCGTCCGGATTCTCGTCGGAATACGGATGCTTCATCCAGGAACCCGGATGGACCTCATAGATCGAAAGCGCCTCCGTCTTCGGCTCGAGCTTCGTACGATTCTTCATCCACGTACCATCGCTCCATTTGTAGCTGATATCCGCGATACGGGATGCGTTGCCAGGGCGCTTCTCCGCCCAGAAGCCGTACGGATCGGCCTTGTACAGTTTTCTCCCGTCACGGGAAATGATCAGATATTTATAGAGCTGTCCGACTGCGGCGCCCGGAATAAAGGTCTCATATACGCCCATGTCAGCGACCTTGTGCATCGGACTTGCGTACTCGTCCCAACCGTTGAAATCGCCGATCACGGAGACCGCAACGGCGTTCGGTGCCCATACGTTGAACCAGCAGCCCTTCTGTCCGTCTACCGTGTCCTCGTGCGCGCCCATCTTCTTGTAAAGTTCATAGTGTGTGGCATGGCCGAAAAGATACTGATCCAGATCACTGAAAACAAACGGGTTGACCTTTGTCTCCTCTGTTTTCTCCGGTGTTTTCTTTGCGGTTTTTGCTTTTGTCGATGCTTTCTCTGCCATATTACCGTCTCCTTTAATCAGAAAAACGTGCACCCCCTGCACAATGTTTTTCAGGAATTTCGGATACTAATACCCGTTCTTTCATCATATCACACTGCCGCCCTTAATGGCAAAAAATATGACCGAATTTCAGAAAAATACGCGCGCGCCTCCCGGTGCAAGCTGTACATTGATTCGTCCGTTCTCCGGAAGAAGTTTTTCTCCCGAAACCGCATCCGTATACGTTCTTCCGCCATCCGGAACAGGCACGGAGATCCATGCTTCATTCTCATCGTTATTGACCGCGGCAATCACGGCATCCCCTCCCTCTGTACGGGAAAAAGCGTACTGCCGGTTCGTCAGAACGAGCTCCTGATAGCGGCCGTTGATGCAGGCCGGATGCTCCTTTCTGATCCTGCTGAGTCTTCTGAGCCAGTCGGTCAGCTCCGGATGCGGATTGTTCGCCGCCAGATCCGCCAGATCGATCGCAGGACGGAGCGCATCATCGCCGCCGTTCTCCTTGCGTCCCTCAATACCGAATTCCGAACCGTAATAGACGGACGGAATACCCGGAAGAAGGTAAACAAGCGTATAGAGCGGGATCAGATGGGACTTCTCGGTCAGAAGGGAAGCCACGCGGTTCACATCGTGATTGTCCGCGAAGGTGTAGAGCTTCATACCCTTGTAGATCCCCCAGTCATCACCGAACTCACGGCGGATCGTGTGCGCGATCTCAAAATAGTTATGAGAGTTGTGGCCGGAATACAGGCCTTTCCACAGCTCATAGTTAGTCACGCTGTGAAGCAGGTGCTGTCCGTCGCCGACCCAGCGGCTGTAATCCCCGTGGATAACCTCGCCCATCAGCCAGAAATCCGCCTTTTTCGCATCTGTGCGGCGGCGCATCTCCTCAATGAAACCGAAGTCGAGGCAGTCCGCGCAGTCGAGACGGATCCCGTCGATATCGAATTCATCGATCCAGAAGTCGATCGTGCCGAAGAGATAGTCGCGAACGCCCTGCTCCCAGGGATTCAGATTGACCAGATCCCCACTTCCGCGCCACGTATCGTAGGAAAAGCCGTCATTATAGGCACTGTTCCAGTCAAAATTGATGCCCTTATACCAGTTTTTGTAAGGGGAATCCCACTTCTTCTCTTTCAGATCCCGAAATGCGAAAAACTCACGCCCCGTATGGTTGAACACGCCGTCTACCACGACCTTGATTCCCATCTCATGCGCGGTGCGAACGAAGGTCTTGAAGTCTTCGTTGTCCCCAAGCCGGCGGTCTACCACGCGGTAATCGGTCGTATCGTAGCCGTGCGCGACCGACTCAAAGAGCGGTCCGATATAGATCGCGCTGAATCCCATTTCTTTGATGTGCGGCAGCCACTGCTCTGTCAACACCGGAAAACGATGAACGACCTCTCCGCCCTCGTTTCTCCTCGGCGCGCCGAGAAGTCCGATCGGATAGATGTGATAAAACTCCGCTTCTTCATACCATTTTGCCATGCTGTATCTGCCTCCTGTACTATTTTCTGTAATCTGTATCCTGCTGCCGCAAGTTATCCACGGCTGTCTGTCATGCCTCCGCAGACGCTCCGGGCAGCATGCCCGTGCGCAATCCGCTATATGTACGCAGCCTGCCCGTGCAGCCTCCGCGCGTTTGCGTCCGTCATGCCTCCACTGCCAGTCGGTACATCCTGCGCGCGTTTTCTTCCGTGATCCGAACCACCTCCTCAGCTTCGATCCCCTTGATCTCGGCGATTTTTGCCGCAACATAGGGAAGATTGAGTGAAGAATTCCGCTTGCCGCGATTCGGTTCCGGGGAAAGGTACGGGCAATCCGTCTCAAGCACGATCCTCTCGATCGGTGTGATCTCCACGGTCTCCCGGAGTTTTCGTGCGTTCTTGAAGGTCACGACGCCTCCGACACCGATATACATGCCCATCTTCAGATATTTTTTCGCCATCTCGGCGGAATACGAATAGCAATGGACAACACCGCCGATCTCTTCGAGGTGCTCTTCCTCGGACACGGTCATCGTATCCTCCGCGGCATCACGGCTGTGAATAATGACGGGAAGCCCCAGTCTCTTCGCCAGGCGCAGCTGCTCCCTGAACCACTTGATCTGCAGTTCGCGGCTCTCCTTATTCCAGTAATAATCAAGGCCGATCTCACCGACCGCAACAGCCTTCGGAAGTCGGCAGTAACGTTCCAGCTCCTCCAGTCTCTCATCGCTCAGTTCTCCGACGTTATCCGGATGGATGCCGTATGCGCCGTAGACGAAGTCATACGCCTCCGTCAGTGCGCGGGTCAGCTCCAGGCTTCTCCAGGTAGACGCCACATTGACGACCGTGCCGACGCCGCCGTCATGAAGAGATTCCAGCATCGTCTCCCTGTCTTCATTGAACGCCTCATCTTCGTAATGGGCATGTGTATCGAAAATCATATTTTTCTCCATTAGCAAAGGCTGCCACGCGGCGCTTCCGTACGCATTTGTACTCGCAGACACCCTCCGTGACAGCCTGTCTTGTCTAATCTTAACTATCTTAATTTATCCTTGCCGCTATTCGCGCCGCATCTGTGTTCCGCGTCGCCGCCATGCAGCAATCAGCGGGTTCCGCGTCGCCGCCATGCAGCGATCAGCGGGTTCCGCCCCGCGCCCGTGCACACATAAGCGGGTCCAGCCCCGCGTCTGCGCATGCATCAATCAACCGATGTCCGCGCCGCTCTTGATCGCCGGATCCATCGTCGTCAGCAGTGCAAGGTTTCCGTCTGCGTCCTCCGCGGACAGAAGCATTCCTTCGGACAGGAGTCCCGCCATCTTTCTCGGTTTGAGATTGATGAGAGCAACGACCTTTCTGCCCACCAGCTTCTCCGGTTCCGGATAGAAGGAACGGATGCCGGACAGGATCTGACGCTCGGAATCTCCGATCTGCAGCTTGAAGCAGAGGAGCTTCTTGGACTTCGGTACCGCGGTGACCTCAAGAACCTTCGCAAGGACCATCTGGCACTTCGCAAAGTCATCGATCGTGATCTCTTCGTTGACATCAACGTGAATCTCCGACTCGTCGATACCGTCAGCAGCGCCTTCTGTATTCTCAACGGAATCGCCGTTTTCTTCCTTAACGCCTTCGCCGTCCTTAACAACGGCCTTGGCAGCCTCTTCCTTGATCCGCTCCTGGATCACTTCGACCTTAGCCATGACCTCTTTCAGATCGGCACGCGCGAAGAGGATCTCCGGTGTGTCGGTGACTTTGCCTTCCTTCGGGTACAGGCCGAACTGATCGAGCTGCTCGTAGTCTCTGTCGGGCGCGTTCAGCTGCGCGAAGATCTTCTCCGCGGTCTCCGGCATGAACGGTTTCAGAAGGGACGCGCCGATGCTGATGCTCTCCACGAGATTGTAGAGAACGGTAGCCAGTCTGTCTGCCTTCTCCGGATCCTTGGCGAGCACCCACGGAGCCGTCTCATCAATATATTTGTTGCAGCGCTTGAAGAGCGTGAAGATCTCGCTGAGCGAATCGGCAACACGGAGCTTCTCCATCTTGTCCTCGACCTTCTGTGCGGTCGCGGTCACAACGGCCTTCAGATCCGCGTCGACGTCTTCCGCAGCGCCCTTGTCGGCAACGACTCCGCCAAAGTATTTGTTGCTCATGGCGATCGTTCTGTTGACGAGGTTTCCAAGCGTATTGGCAAGGTCGGAATTCATGCGCTCGACCATCAGATCCCAGCTGATGACACCGTCGTTTTCGAACGGCATCTCGTGAAGGACGAAGTAACGAACGGCATCCACGCCGAAAAGGTCTACCATATCATCCGCGTAGATAACGTTGCCGCGGGATTTGCTCATCTTGCCGTCAGCCTGCAGCAGCCACGGATGACCGAATACCTGCTTCGGAAGCGGAAGATCCAGGCTCATCAGGAAGATCGGCCAGTAGATCGTATGGAAACGGATAATATCCTTGCCGATCAGATGAAGATCCGCCGGCCAGAATTTCTCTACCATCGGGTCATTATTGCCATCCACATCGTAGCCGAGGCCGGTGATGTAGTTGGTCAGCGCGTCGAGCCATACATAGACGACGTGCTTCGGATCGAAGTCGACCGGAATGCCCCATTTGAAGGAGGTTCTGGATACACAGAGATCCTGCAGACCCGGCAGAAGGAAGTTATTCATCATCTCGTTTTTGCGGGATACCGGCTGAATAAATTCCGGATGCTCGTTGATATAATCGATCAGCTTCGGCGCGTATTTGCTCATCTTGAAGAAGTAAGCTTCTTCGGATGTTCTGGTCACGGGACGTCCGCAGTCCGGACACTTGCCGTCCACCAGCTGGCTGTCGGTGAAAAACGACTCGTCGGCGGTGCAGTACCAGCCTTCGTAGCGGCTCTTGTAGATGTCACCCTTGTCGTACATCTTCTTGAACATCTTCTGAACCTGCTTCTCATGGTAATCATCCGTAGTGCGGATGAATTTATCATAGGAGGTGTTCATCAGATCCCAGATCCGCTTGATCTCGCCGGCTACTCTGTCGACATATTCCTTCGGTGTGCAGCCCTGCTCCAGCGCCTTATTCTCGATCTTCTGACCGTGCTCGTCGGTACCGGTCTGGAAATGTACATTGTAGCCCTGCATTCTGCGGAAGCGCGCGATGCTGTCTGCCAGAACGATCTCGTAGGTGTTGCCGATGTGCGGTTTGCCGGATGCGTAAGCGATCGCGGTCGTCATATAGTAGTTTGCATTTCTCTTTTTCATACTTTGTATCTTCCTCGGTCTAAATTCAAATGGGAACTTCCCGAATAGACGGCTTTCAGATCCCCGGGGACCGGAAAGCCGTCATGTCTGTTACTAATATCAGAAGTTGAGGCGGATAAAGCTGATGAAGCCTTCCGTCTTCTCTGCGGCTGCGGCAAAGGCAGCCTCTTTCATCGGAGCGGTCAGGATCGCGAACTCGCCGGAAAGCTCCGGAACGGTTACGACTTCAACGTCACCGTAGATCGCCCTGATCGCCGAAAGCTTCTCTTCCGCACTGCCGTTCACACGAACGAAGAAGCGGTTTGTTACATCGCCGAGTCCGAGAAGCTCCAGCTTCTCCGGACGCCATGTCATATCCAGTGTCTGATGCAGATGCTTTGCGGCATCTACCACATCGCCCACTACCGCGCTGGCGGTCGGGAGCTTGCCGGCACCGGAGCCGTAGAACATAGAGTCACCCAGCATGTTGCCGCGCACGAAGATCGCGTTGAATACGCCGTTTACGCTGAAGAGCGGATCGCTCGGCGCAACCATCTTCGGGCTTACCATCGCGTAGATACCGTCTGTGGTTCTGCGGCTGGTTGCCAGAAGTTTGATCGACGCGCCGATCGCTTTTGCGTATTTGATATCGTCAGAGGTGATCTTTGTGATGCCCTCTGTCTGTACTTCTTTGAAATCTACGAAGTGCCCGTATGCCAGTGAGGACAGGATCGCGATCTTACGGCAGGCGTCATGGCCTTCGATGTCCGCTTCCGGATTTGCCTCCGCAAAGCCGTTTGCCTGCGCTTCCTTCAGCGCGTCCTCAAAGCTCGAGCCGTCATCCGCCATCTTGGTCAGGATGTAGTTCGTGGTACCGTTCAGGATACCCGTAACTTCTTCGATCACATCACCGGTAAGGGATGTGCAGAGCGGACGAATGATCGGAATACCGCCGCCGCAGCTTGCCTCGAAGAGGTAGCTCACGCCGTTTGCCTTTGCGGTCTCCAGCAGCTCGTTACCGAACTCGGCAACGACCGCTTTATTGGATGTGCAGACCGTTTTTCCCGCTTCCAGAGCCGCCTTGGTGAAATCATAGGCCGGGTGAAGTCCTCCCATTGTCTCAACAACGATGTCGACTTCCGGATCATCGACGATCGTATTGAAATCGTGAACCAGAACC
>JAXJTA010000317.1:0-10148 GCA_036309825.1 Eubacterium sp.
GATGGGCTTAAAGACCGCCATGAAAAATGCAACGGCAGACGGTAAAACACTGGATCAGGTGCTTGCCGAATTTTCTGCTACCATGCAGGGAAGCGGCAGCGATGCAGAAAAACTGCAGGCGGCCTATGACCTTTTCGGAAGTAAGGCCGGTGCCTCCATTTATAATGCCGTGCAGACTGGAAAGCTCAACCTGTCGGATTTCTCCGGCTTCCTCGGAGATTTTGAAGGCAGTGTCGAGAATACCTTCAATGAGACACTCGACCCGATTGACCAGTTTCAGATGACCATGAACTCTCTGAAGGAAACCGGTGCGGAGGTCGGCAACTCCCTGATGTCAGTTCTCGCTCCTGTCCTTAAAGAGCTCTCTGACAAGCTGAAATCCCTCGCCGAATGGTGGAACAACCTCGGAGAGCCTATGCAGCAGATGATCGTAAAAATTGCACTCGTGGCTGCTGCAATCGGGCCGGTACTTGTAATCGTCGGCAAAGTTATATCCGCTGTTGGTACGATTATGACAATTATTCCTACTGTTACCACTGCTATGGCTGGAGTAAAGACGGCGATGGCTGGTCTGAATGCTGTCATGGCGGCAAATCCGATAGGCCTGATCATTACGGCCATCGGCCTGCTGGTAGCTGCGTTTATCTACCTGTGGAACAACTGCGAAGGCTTCAGAGAATTCTGGATCAACCTCTGGGAAAAGGTCAAGGAGATTGCCATTACTATATGGACGGCGATCAAGGACTTCTTCGTCAGTATATGGGAGGCAATAAAGAACACCTTCACCACTGTGGCAAATGCAATCAGCAGTTTTCTTACCACAGCTTGGAATACGATAAAAACTACGGTTGAAACCGTGATGAATGCCATAAAGACGGTTATCTCTACAATCTGGAATGGCATCAAGAGCTTTTTTGAAACCATTTTCAATGCAATCAAAACTGTAGTGACCACCTATTTCAATATCTACAAGACGATCATCGAAACCGTCCTGAACGTGATAAAGACCGTGGTTACTACTGTTTGGAACGCGATAAAAACAGCTGTTGAAACTGTCGTGAACGCCATAAAGACGGTCATCACCACCGCATGGAATGCCATCAAGACTACGACCTCTACGATTTTCAATGCCGTAAAGAGCGTAGTCACTTCCGTTTGGAACGGTATAAAGAGCGCGGTCATGAATGTGGTGAATACCATGAAGTCCGGCATCAGTAACGGCTTCAATGCGATCAAGAGCACGGTGTCCAATATCGTAAATGGGATCAAGAGTACCATATCGAATGTGTTCAATACCATCTGGAGCACGGTATCCGGGATCGTAAACAAGCTAAAGAGCGTATTCAATTTCAGCTGGAGCCTGCCGAAGATCAAGCTGCCGCACTTCTCCATCACAGGCAGCTTTTCGCTGAACCCGCCATCCATACCGCACTTTTCTGTGGATTGGTATAAGAAGGCGATGTCCGGCGGCATGATCTTAAAGGATGCGACCATCTTCGGCCAGAGCGGAGGCACACTTCTTGGCGGCGGTGAGGCCGGTGATGAAGCTGTGGTCGGTGTGAGCTCGCTGCGCTCCATGATTCAGGACGCGGTGCAGGGCGCGGCTCTTTCGCTTTCCGGCGACCAGCCGCTAATTAACATACAGGAAATGAGCGTGCGTAGCGACGATGATATCCGAAAGATATCGCAGCAGCTGAACACGCTCCTCAATGCCGGCAGACGGGCGAAAGGATATATCTGATATGGGATTTTCATTTAACGGCACGACCTCGCAGTCGATGGGGCTTGCCACAAGAATAACAACTGAAAACCGTATGCCGGACCTTAGGAACAACACCGTCACCATGCCCGGACACGAGGGCGTGTTCGATTTCGGAGAGACTGTCGGCGAGAGGAAGATTCAGATTTCCTGCTTTATTCCTCCCGGAAAGAGCGATGCGAACTTCCTCGACTTGAAGGATGAGATCGTATCGTGGCTCAATCCCGATAACGGGCTGTGTCCTCTGATACTCGATAAAGAGCCGGGACGGGTATACTCCGCAAGGCTGAACGAGGGCTTCTCCTTTGACAAGGCGGTGCGCAATTCCTGCACATTCGACCTTGTCTTTTTATGTCCCGATCCGTATGCCTACGCCGCCACGGATGAGACTTTCACAAGTTCAGCTGCCGGAACAGCCACAATATCGAGATCGCTTGGGAACGCATACTCCCTGCCCGTGTATTCGCTTAAGGGAGTTATTCCGTCCGGCACGGGAACATATATCACGATAACCACGAACGGCAGCGAACTGAAAATCATCGGCAGCCTTGCAAGCGGTGAGACTCTGGTTATTGACTCGGCGCTTATGACGGCAAAGGTGGTGGACGCAAACGGCAATACGCTGCGGAACGGTCTGCCGCTTTTGTCGGAACTTAATTTCCCCACGCTGAATGTGGGCGCAAATACTGTGACGGTCGCTGTTTCGGACAATACTGTGACCTTTACGGAACTGGAAATATCGGCAAGGAGCCGCTGGAGGTGATTTGATGGCGCTTAAAAATACGATGAACACACAGGACGCCTTTACCGGGCAGGTGCCTTCCGCCTGGGGAAAAGACGGTCTGTGGCGGTTCAATGAATCCGAGCCGGACGCGAACACCTGCACAGCGGATTCCTCCGGCAACGGCAGGGACGCATACATCAACAACTGGAGCGGCACGACCGCCGACTTCAAAACAGGGCATCTCGGTAACTTCTTTCAGATGAACATCAACAATCCCTCATCTGAAAAGACATATCTCCGGGCGTCAAATGACGGCACGATGTTCTCGGATATCGGAGAGCGGATCATTGTCGGCGGCTGGATACGTCCGACCACTTACTCGGTCGGCAATACCTATACGCCTATCCTCTCCACCAGAGCGGGAACGGGCAATCCGATATTCTATCTGTCGCTTATCCGGGGAAAGCCAAGGCTCATGCTCTACAATTCCTCCGGCAGCCTGATACTCGACACATCGGTCACGCCGTCCTTTTCTCTGGAAAACGCCAAGTGGTACTTCATCGCGGCGGTCATAGAGCCGGACAATCAGAAGGCTTGGTACGTGGTCGGCGACAAAACCGGCGGAGAAGTGTGGATTTCCTCCGCGCTTACGATAAACGGAACGCTCAATCGCTCCTGCACGGCTGACCTTGTATGGGGCATGCTGAATACCTCCTACTGGTACGCGGGAGCGTTTGACGACTGGTTCTTAAACTGCGACGCGGATGTGACAGCCGATGATATTGCCGAGTGGTTCCTGAAATCCCTCTCGGCAAACGGCGCGGACACGGACGCGGATGTGGACGGACTGACCACAGAGGATGCAGTCACTCTGAAGGCAACGGACTCCGTGTATCCTTCAAGCGGTGTGCTGACCACAGCCGCCATTGAGTGCGGAATATCAGGCACAGGTAGGGTGTCCGTCAGTGCGGATGTATCACCGGGCGTGACTTCGGTCTCGCTGATAGAAACGTCAACATCGGACGATCTTTCGACCTGGACGGACTGGATCGCCCTTGGCACGGGCGGCGCTTTGCAGTCCCCGTCAAAGGCATATATCCGGTATAGAGTGACGCTTGCCACCACGAACACGGCAAGGACGCCGGTTCTCAGGTCGATCAATCTTTACGATAACCCGAAACCGTTATACTCGCAGCTCGGCTATGCCCGTCCCGTTATCCTTGACGGCAATGACAACGCTGTGGCTGTTCTGGAGAACGCCTACGACATCATCGTTACAAGCGAGATAAACGGCATTGATACTTTGGAATTCAAACTTCCGTTCAAGGACAGCAAACGAGCGTATGTCGAAAACGAAAAGCAGGTGCGCATTGTTTCCGATACCTACCGCATCAGGACTGTGACGGACGATAAGGACGAGAGCGGAAAAGCGATAACCTCGGTGTATGCGGAGGCGGCGTTCTATGACCTGTCATTCTCCGTCAAAAAGGAAGAAACATCGTTCACGGCGGACACGGCGGATGTACCGATGGCGTATGCCCTGCAGGGGACGGACTGGGAAATCGGAACAGTCAATGTCAGCACCAAGAGGACGTGGACATCGACAGAGAATAACGCGCTCTCCATCCTTCGGCAGGTGCAGAACCTTCACGGCGGCGACCTCATTTTCGATAACGCCAACAAGACGGTGAGCCTGCTGACTTTTTCCGGCACGGATTCCGGGGCATTGTTCTGCTACAAAAAGAACATGAAGTCCATCCAGCGCGTCATTGATACCACGGGGCTTATCACGAGGCTCTATGCTGTCGGCGCGGACGGCATGACATTTGCCAACATCAATGACGGCAAGGCTTATGTGGAGGACTATAGCTACACAAACGAAGTGCGTATCAAGACGCTCGACTGTTCCTCCTTTACGAATCCGTACCAGATGCTTGAATTTGCCAATATGCGCCTTGCGGATTATTCAACGCCGAGGATTTCTTATGTGCTGAAAGCGATGGACCTCACCGTCCTCACGGGTTACGAGCATGAAAGCTGGAACCTCGGTGATACGGTTATGGTGGCGGATGAAGATCTGGACTTATCCATCAAGACGAGGATCGTCCGCAGGGAGTACAACCTGCAGGAGCCGTGGAACACGGTGCTTGAACTTTCCACCACGCTCCGGGAGCTTGGCGATACAACGGCGCAGTGGGACGCGGCGGCGGATACCCTTGAGGGCGCGAACTACATCGACAATCAGCAGCTGCAGAACTTCGTGCCGTTCAACCATCTGAAGAATTCACGGGCGGATTCCAATTTCAGTTACTGGACGAATTCGGGCTTTTCGGTGGATACGGACAACGGTGTAACCGGCACGGCATCCTTTAAATGCGAGGGTGCGGCCGGCATTACAAAATACATGGAGCAGACGGTCACTCCCTCCAATCGTGACAGCTATACCTTCTCGGCGCAGATTGCCACGGAAAACCTCTCCCTCGGCTCTTCCGGGCAGGTCGGTGTGGAGATTGTCATTGAGTACGAGGACGGCTCTACGGAAACAAGAACGATAGACTTGATATCCTCGTCGGATTCGGAGGAATGATTATGGCAAGTTTTACTCATGTGCAGAAAGACGTCAGCCCGCAGTATGGCAGACCTGTGAAAATCACGGTCAGGGTATTTGTGTCAGACTGCACGGGAACGGTATATATCACGGATATGCTCCTGCAGGACGGCTCCCTTGCCTCCGGGTGGGTCGGTCATGTCAGTGAAATACAATGGACGCAGGACGGTGATTAAATGGCTGATTTTGAACGCTTTGTGGAAGTCATATCAAAGAAAGAGGATAAACGAGTGGTCAATGTCACCGTCCGTCCGTTTGTCACGGACTGCAATGGCGATGTGTGGTTCACCGACCTTATGCTCCAGGAGGGCGATATGCTGTCTGGTTACACGGTCAATACCGCAGAGCCGATGCTTGAAGAATATGATACCGCGGATGATTATTCCGTCAGCGGAAAGCGGTTCTTTAACGGCATCGTGCGAGGTTCTGCCACCTGCGTTATCTTCAATCTCGGAAAGACATCCGCGGGGCTGGACTACAAAATCTATCCCTTGCAGGATATGGCTGCCGGGAGCATTTCCATCGGAACAGGCTCCGGGGCACATAAGGCGGTTTTTAAGAATGCCGTTTCAGCAGGCGATGAACTTGTGCTGTCGGCATCGGAAAGGAAATGCCTGAAGAACGGCTCGGCTACGCCGA
Organism: Eubacterium sp.; assembly: GCA_036309825.1. Lineage (GTDB taxonomy): Bacteria > Bacillota > Clostridia > Lachnospirales > Lachnospiraceae > Bilifractor. The sequence goes on from JAXJTA010000317.1 coordinate 5,731, forward strand.
AGTACGGATTTTTCCAGTATTCCGTCGCATGGGACAGCAAGCATCCCATCACGGTGGAGGACAAGAAGTCGGCGAAGATATATGTGGAGTTTCAGGAGATGAAGGACGGTGACGCGCTTTTGTGATAAACAAGCGAAATTCTGATGAAAGTCCGATGAAATCCATTGACAAAGAAAGGTATGAAGTGTATGATTAGTATGACTAAAAGAAAGGAGTACTTCTCAATGGATAAACCAGAAGGAAAATACGCGTGGACGGTAACGGTTGGCACGAAAGGACAGATTGTCATACCGAAAGAAGCGCGGGATGTGTTTGATATACATCCGGGCGACCATCTTCTGATACTTGCCGATGAAAATCAGGGCATGGCAATCCCGCCGAAGGATTCATTCGACGAATACTTCAAAAAAATATTCGGATAGCATCCGGGACTGGAGGGCGTGTTTATGCCTGTATTTTTAGGAATTCCGCTCATAGGGTGGATACAAATGATTATAGGGGTCGCTGTTGTCTGTTTTGTACTTGTAAAATACCTACTCAGACCAAAGAAGAGAAAGACAAGCGGATACCTAATCAAAAATGTTCATGTGATTGTTGGTGACGGCAGCGAGATGCATGGACAGAATGTTCTGATTAAAAACGGCTTAATTGAAAAAATAACGGAGGAAGAAATCACATCAAACTCCGCACAGGTCATTGACGGCAGCGATATGACGCTTATGCCGGGACTTATCGATTGCCATGTTCATATCCAAGGGCTGAACAACCGCAGCGATGAGGACAGTGACAGATTTCTGCGTGGCGAGATACCGAACATCTTCAAAGAAAGGGTCCTGCCCTACGGTATCACAACCGTAAAGGATCTGTGCGCTCCGAGGCACTTTATATACAAACTGCGTGACGAGATCAGGAAAGGAAAAATCGTAGGTCCGGAGCTCCTGGTCGTAGGGCCTAATTTTACCGCTCCCGATGGTCATCCTGCCAATACGCTCGGCGGGGATAATCCGTGGATAAGAAAAGAAATGGCAATCGAAGTCAGCACCGCACAGCAGGTCAGTGAGGGGATAAAGGAACTGAAAGCCGCAGATGTGGACTTTCTGAAATTTACCTATCAGGGCGGTGACTACTGGTATTTCGATAAGAAGCTTCAAATCAATAAGATTGACAAGTCCCTGATGCAGCAGATCATCCGTGAAGGAAAAGAAAACGGATTGAATACCACGGCTCACGTGTTCTACAAGGAGGATGTGCGCGATCTGCTTGAAGCGGGAATATACGGTATTGAACACGGCATACTTGATGAGGCGCTTTCTCCTGATGATGCCATTATCAATCTGTGGAAAGAAAGCGGAGCGCACTATGTGCCGACCGTAAACGCAATGACATACGAGAAAAATCCCGATTATCTTACGACCAATATGCACAATCTGAAACTGTTGTACGATGCAGGAATACATATTGCAATGGGAACGGACAATATGCTCGAAATGATGGGCGGAGAGGTTGAACACCGGGAACTTATGTACTATGTTGAGGCCGGACTTACGCCCATGCAAGCCATTGTTCTTGCCACTAAAAATGCGGCAGAACATTTGGGAATATCGGACCGAAAAGGACTTGTCCATGAAGGCATGGAAGCGGACCTTATACTGCTTGAGAAAAATCCTGCCGAAGATATTTCTAACATTCAGTTCATTGACAAGGTTTTCCTGAAGGGGCGCATTGTGTACTCACAAAAGGTTATCTCTTCATACAACATCCCCGATTACTCATATCCGCCAGAGGTATCTGTAATGAAATACAGGAAATCAGATAATGCGGATAAGAGAATCGTTGATGTGTCAGGTTTTAAGGACAAAAGCGAGATCATTCATACCGTATATACTGGGGATTCCGTGTTTTCCAATGAGGAATACACTGTAGAAAAGAACCTGTCATGCTCTTCGTGGCATTATTCAAGACCGTTTGATAATACCGACCTTACCGCAGTAAAAGACGGTGATTATATAAAACTCACCGGAACATTCAAGGGTAAGCCACAAGAAAAGACATTCAAGATCGGAGACGGCTTGTGGTATCAGATGATGGATATGGCAATGCCGGCATTTATAGCCTCTGATGAGAAACAGATTGTATTCTACTCTATCGGAACCGGCAACAATCGCGGCGCAATGGGACTCGGAGAATTTGCCGCCGAAAAAGCCGGTGAGGAAACGGTAGAGGTAGGCGGAAAGAAATATGACTGTGTAAAAATTACCTTTGTTCTTACAGCATTTTCATGGGCGTGGACAGGGCTGTACTGGTACGATAAGAAAACAGATCAGCTTGTAAAGAGCGGCGAAAAAGGGAAAAATGCAGTCAAAGCCGGATATCAGCTGATTACGGTTGAATAATTACTGAAACACACAGATTAGTTTTGAGAGTCGAGAAATCGGCTCTCTTTTTATGCTCATCGGGAGGTGACGCGCTGATATGAGCAGAGATTATTTAAAACATAGAGGGTGTATGGTGTGGACTTTCATGGGAAATACCAGGATGTATAACGCCCTGCGGGATTACGGCGACCGAATCAGCCAGATCGGACTTTTCTCCTTCAAGGTCAGGGTTACCGGGGAGATTTATGAAACGGGCGTCAGCATTTCCAGTATGCTGACCTATATCAATATGTGGCCGCACATCAAATGGCTTTTGACCATTTCCAATGACGGCACGAACAGCATCTTCAAGGTGCTCCGTGACAACACCGATGGAGCGCAGGACACCTTCCTCTCGGAAATCGTCCGCATCATGGAGAAATATCCGTGGTGCGACGGCATCGACATCGATCTGGAACGCGGGGACGGATATTCCACGCACGCCGCATCCACGCAGATGTTCGCCAATATCTACAGCACGGTCAAAGACTATGACAGCACCAAGCTGATGAACATCTGCCTGCCGGGTATGACTTCGGTCAATGGCTCGGTCGGCGGCGAGAACTGGTGCGTGTACGCCGACCTCAATGATTACTGCGATACCGCCGCCATCATGAGCTACGGCATGGCGTGGGCAGGCTCTGCTCCCGGAGCCGTCTCTCCAAGGGACTGGCTTGAGGGCATTTACGACTACGCGGTCACGGTCATGAATCCGGAGAAGATATTCTTCGGCCTTCCTGCATACGGCTGGAACTGGCAGATTTATGATCTTCCTGCAAACCTCGGTAAAACCTATCGCGGCACATCAAATACCTACTATGCGGCAAAGAACTGGATGACCGGGCAATACAACTTCACGGACGATGCTCCACCGCAGCCCTTCATCCCGATCCTCGCATACTGGGACGATTATGACATGGTACCTTGGGCGCTTCCGCAGGTCTACGACTTCATGGAAGGCAGAGACGCCACAAGCTATGAGTATCCTCTAATGAACGGAACCTATAACAGGCGGCATTATCTGACGGCTTATAGCAAAGAGCAACACACAGAGTTCGGCACCATCTATGTGGATGCGGATGGAACAACAAGCTCCTACTCCGGCATTGTATCCTTTGAAAACGGCGTGGCCACTCTCGGTGATGCTGGCTCTGCCACATATACCTTTTCCGTTTCAAGCGCCGGAACCTACGACATTGCCATCCGGCTCTGCTATCCCTTCTGGGATAAAAACGGCATTTATGTTTCGATTGACGGTAATCGGATGCATTTTACGGAAAGCCGGCTCTGGTGGCCATATTGGAGGAGCACCTTCTGGACGACGCTCGCCAGCAACATTTCACTATCTGCCGGAACGCACACCATTGTGATATCCGTAGATGTAAAAGGCGTACAGTTTTACGGCTACCGTGTTTGCAGCAGCTTTTCGGAGGCTCCCTCTGCGGGCACTGCGACCTTTACGCTCTCTCCACGCCACTTTATCGACGTGGACGGCAACGAGTGTCAGCCGGACAGAGCTTTCAAGCTCACCTGCGAAATGCTGAGGCGAAAGCCGGACTCTGCCCTTATCTGGTATGAGGATTTCCGGGACTACGGTGTGCTGCAAACAAACTACTGGACGACGCTTTCAGGCTCTTGGACGGTATGGCGTGAAGATGAATATTCCGAAAGTCGCGTTTACTCCCAGCTTGACGGCTCCGGAAAGCTCGCATGGCAATACGATGGTTTTTCCGATATTCACCTGCGGGCAAGGCTGGCTTTTCCTGCGACAGGAAGTGGCAAGGCCGGAGTATTCTGCGGGGATCTGTTCTGCTGCCTGAATTATGATTCTCAGGCTGTGGAGCTTTATAACGGCAGCACGCTCCTTGGCAGCTACAGCCAGACCATAGAGCGAACAGCAAATGCAGACCTGCGTACCGATCCATCCATGTACACGGTCGAGTTGCGTATCCGTGGAAACAAGGTGCGTGTTTATTCCGGTTCTTCCTATACGCTTCGCTTCAC
>JAXJTA010000318.1:0-5266 GCA_036309825.1 Eubacterium sp.
TGTCCGGTCCGATCAATATCAACTGTGATCATACCGACGGCATGGGCGCAAGGGATACCGGCTGGATCCAGATCTATGCGGAGTCCAACCAGGAGGTATACGACAACTTCATTCAGGCATATCCGATCGCCGAGGATCCGCGAGTACACCTGCCGATCATGATCTGCCAGGACGGCTTTATTACCAGCCACGCGGTGATGAATATCAACCTTCTGGAAGATGAGGAAGTAAAGAAATTCGCGGGCACCTATAATCCGGAGGAGTTCATGCTCAACCCGGACAATCCTGTTTCTGTCGGACCGTACGCTGCGTCCTGCTTCGTTATGGAGCACAGAAAAGCACAGGAAGCCGCGATGGAGAATTCCAAGGAAGTCATCCTGGAAGTGGCAAAGAAGTTCGGTGAGATGTCCGGCAGACAGTACGGACTCTTTGAAGAATACAAGACCGAGGATGCCGAGTTCATCATGGTCATCATGGGCTCCGCGGCAGGCACCGCCAAGGAGGCTGTCGATCAGCTGCGCGCCGAGGGTCATAAGGTCGGCGTTCTGAAGATCCGTGTGTTCCGTCCGTTCCCGGAGAAGGAAATTGCGGAAGCACTGAAAAACTGCCGCGCCGCAGCGATCATGGACCGCTGCGAGAGCTACAACGGCAACAGCGGACCGCTCGGAAGCGAAATAACAGCCGGCCTCTACCGCAGCAAGGTATTTATCGAGGCGGTCAACTATATCTACGGACTCGGCGGCCGCGATTTCACCGTGGATACCGTACGTGAGATCTTTGCGGAGCTGAAGCAGGTCGCTGACGGCGAGATCGAAGCACCGCAGCACAAGTATATCGGCCTGAGACAGTAAGGAGACGGAAGATGAGTGATTACAGTTTAAAAACAATGATGAATAAACCGGAACGTCTGGCTCCGGGACATCGTATGTGTGCCGGCTGCGGCGCACCGATCGCCGTAAGAGCCGTTCTTCGTTCCATTCATGAGGGAGACAGAGCCGTTATCGGCAACGCGACAGGATGTCTGGAGGTTTCCACCTTCCAGTATCCCTACACCTCTTACTATGACAGCTATATCCACAATGCCTTCGAGAATGCCGGCGCGACCATGAGCGGCGTTGAGACCGCCTACAAGGTACTGAAGAGAAAAGGCAAGGTCGGCGAGAAGGAAAATTACAAATTTGTGACCTTCGGCGGCGACGGCGGAACCTACGATATCGGTTTCCAGTCCTTATCCGGCGCCATGGAGAGAGGCCACGACATGGTCTATGTCTGCTATGACAACGGTGCTTACATGAACACCGGTATCCAGAGATCCTCCGCGACACCGATGTTTGCCGATACCACGACCACACCGGCCGGAAAATGCTCCGACGGTAAGATCCAGTACAGAAAAGATCTGACGGCGATCATTGCCGACCACTATGTGCCGTACGTTGCCCAGACAACCTTCACCAGAGACTTCAAGGATCTGCACAGAAAATCGGAGAAGGCGATCTATACCGAAGGCGCTGCGTTCCTGAATGTCATGGCTCCGTGTCCGCGAGGCTGGAGATATCCGATGGAGGACATCATGGAGATCTGCCGTCTGGCTGTCGAGACCTGCTACTGGCCGATGTTCGAGGTCGACCACGGTGTATGGTCCCTGTCCTACGAGCCGAAGCACAAGCTTCCGATCGAGGATTTCCTTCGTCCGCAGGGCCGCTTCAAACACCTGTTTAAACCGGGCAACGAGCACCTGATCGAAGCATTCCAGAAGGAAGTTGACAAGCGCTGGGAGGACCTCCAGTACAGATGCTCCCGCTAAGCATGAGGTAAAAACTATATGACACTGCTTACATACCAGATCTTCAAAACGGTAGCCGACATGGGAAGTTTCCACAAGGCAGCGGATGTGCTGGGCCTGACGCCGTCAGCCATCAGCCATTCGATCGCCTCGATGGAAAATGAGCTCGGCGTCAGCGTGCTCACCAGAAGCCGCGCCGGCGTCGTACTGACCAGTTACGGTGAACACATTCTGCCGTATATCAATGCGGTTCTGAACAGTGATGAAAGTCTGCAGCAGGCAGTTGCCGAATTCAAGGGCTTGAAGCAGGGAACCGTCAAGGTTGCCTGCTTTTCCAGTGTCTGCACCAACTGGATGCCGTCGACCATTCACTCCTTCGGAGAGAAGTATCCGGCGATCAAGATCGAAGTTTTTCAGGGGACCTACGATGATGTGACCTACTGGATCAAAAACGGCATGGCCGATTTCGGCTTCCTGTCCACTTCCAGCGCCGGCGACATTCCGATCGTTCCCTTCTACAAGGATCCGCTCCTGTGCATCGTCCCCAAGGGCTTCCGGAGGCAAAAAAACAGCCCGCGCATTTCCGTTGAGGAGATGGCGGACCTTCGATTCGTCGTTCAACGGGAATCGACCGATGCCGATATTCAGAATTTCATGAAAGAGAACCACCTGGACATGCAGTCCGACTATCATGTGGTCGATGATCTGTCTACGGTGGCGATGGTGGCCAGCGGTTTCGGCATCTGCCTGATGCCGGAGCTTGTCATGGCGGATATTCCCTACAGCGTGGAGAGCTACCCGATCGAGCCCGAGGCTTATCGCATGATCGGCCTGGCCGCTCTCAATCCCGGCTCCATGGCACCTGCTGTCCGAACGCTGTATCTGCACATCCTGGACAAATATCATAATATTCCCATAGAAGAAGGCTGAGGACCCGGGTCCTCAGCCTTCTTCGGCATTGTGAATGCACCGGATGCGCGGGCTAACTGAGCAGGAATACAATAATATCGCGCTGCGCGCACCGGTGGGAGTCAGGATTCGTCGGAAGGCTTGTCCCCGGCCCGCTGCTTCTTCTCTTTGGCCTCACGCAGTTTCACAAGAATGTAGTTTTTGTAGATGTAATCAATGATCGCCGCGAAGGGGATCGCCAGAAGAATGCCGACGACGCCGAACATCCGGCCGCCCAGGATGATGGTGATCAGGATCCAGACGGAGGAGACGCCGAGGGAACTGCCGAAGAGCTTCGGCTTCAGCACATAACCGTCAATGGTCTGCAGGATCAGTGTGAAGATCAGGAACCAGAGGGCGTGCCACGGATTTACGAGGACCAGAATGAATGCGCCGATTGCGGCGCCGACGATCGGACCGAAGGTCGGAGCCAGGTTGGTAACGCCGACAACAACAGAGATCAGCGCAGGGTACTGCAGACCCACGATCAACATGAAGACGCAGTTGGCGAGACCGATGATCAGTCCGTCGAGCAGATCAAAGATCACGTAGCGCAGAAGGATCGAATTGCATTTTCGCCAGAAGACTGCCGTGTTGTAGTAGTGCGTTTCGGAAAGAGCGGTGCGCAGGAAGTTTTTCACTCCGTTCAGCAGGCGTTCTTTATCGACCAGGAAGTAGATCGCGAGAATAATTCCGATGACCCAGTTAAAAACATTGCGTCCGATCGAAACGGATGTCTGCAGGATGTTGTTGGAATTCTCGGTCAGCCAGGCGGTGATGCGGCTGAGGAGCGAGTCGCTGAAGCTCATGATCGGGGAAATATCGATCTTTGTGTCTTTGAGTTTTTCCTGCAGAGATGCCATGAGGTCGCTAAACGAGTTTACGTAGCTGCCCATGTTCCGGATGAACATAGATACGCTGTCGATCAGCTGCGGGATCAGCGCGAAAAAGAGCAGGACAATTCCGGCGCAGACGGCGATGAAAGCAAAAAGGATGGCAAGATTTCTCCGGATGTGCGCGGTCCGCAGATTCTTCAGAACGCGATTTTCAAAGAATCCGACAAGCGGATTCATAACATAGGCGATGACCAGACCCAGCAGGATCGGTATCAGAATGCGGAAGATCTCTTTGAGGCCGGAATAGATGATATTCAGGTGTGTCAGAAGGACATAGAAGAGAACGGCAATGCATGCAGCCAGCGCGTAATCTCTCCAGGTGCCTTTGAAAAAGTTTTTGTTGAATTTCATGAAAAACTCCTATTTGAGTGAGATATGCCGGTATGTGGCACAGGCTCTATTTTACAACAAACAGCAGGCCCGTGACAAGTCCGCCGGCCGGATCAGAGTGCCTTCCGGGACTTTGTTGAAGATTAACAAAAAAATAACGTTAATTTTATAACATAAAACATCGTTAAAAGATTGACACATTGATGCCGCACATGATATTCTGTTCAAGGATTCGCGCGACGCGGTCCGACCATTTTGATATTACCATATGGAGGAAAGTTACAATGCAGAGATTTACCAACCCGAGAGATATTTACCACGGAAATGGCGCACTTGAGGCACTGAAAACCCTGGAAGGAAAGAGAGCCATCATCTGTGTTGGCGGCGGATCCATGAAGAGATTCGGATTCCTTGACAGAGCAGAGCAGTATCTTAGAGAAGCTGGCATGGAGGTTAAGCTTTTCGAGGGTATCGAGCCGGATCCGTCCGTTGAGACCGTTATGAAGGGCGCTGCTGTCATGCAGGAGTTTGAGCCGGACTGGATCGTAGCAATCGGCGGAGGATCTCCGATCGACGCTGCGAAGGCTATGTGGATCAAATATGAGAATCCGGAGTGCACCTTCGAGGATATGTGCAAAGTATTCGGCCTTCCGAAGCTGAGAACAAAAGCACATTTCTGTGCAGTTTCCTCTACCTCCGGTACAGCCACCGAGGTTACCGCTTTCTCCATCATTACCGATTATTCCAAGGGAATCAAATATCCGATCGCTGATTTCGAGATCACACCGGATGTTGCTATCGTTGATCCGGAACTGGCACATACCATGCCGAAGAAACTCGTTGCACACACAGGAATGGATGCTCTGACCCATGCGATCGAGGCATATGTTTCTACCGCAAACAGCGATTTCACCGATCCGATGGCGATCCATGCGATCGAGATGATCCAGAAAGCACTTGTTCCGTCCTACAATGAGGATATGGAAGCGCGTGACGCTATGCACACCGCACAGTGCCTTGCCGGTGTGGCTTTCTCCTCCGGCCTTCTGGGAATCGTTCATTCCATGGCACACAAGACCGGTGCTGCATTTGCTGATTACGGCGCACATATCATCCACGGCGCTGCGAACGCAATGTACCTTCCGAAGGTAATCGCTTTCAACGCGAAGGATGAGACCGCCAAAAAGAGATATGGCGTAATTGCCGATTACATGGGCCTCGAAGGCGCAAACGATGAGGAGAAGGTTGCTTCCCTGATCGCTTTCGTACGCGGCATGAATGATCAGCTGAACATCCCGCACTGCATCAA
>JAXJTA010000319.1:0-11724 GCA_036309825.1 Eubacterium sp.
GTACATCTCTGTCATGTCGGCATCCAGATCATACGCGGCGCGCTCCAGATTCGTCGCGTCCACATAGCCATCTGTGCCTGCCTTTGGCAGAACCTTCTTGATATAGGTTCCATCGGGATAGACCCTTGCTCCGCCGACGCCGGCAAAACTTCTGTCATCGCCGATCTCTGCTGCCCAGGAGGTAAACTTCTCCAATGCGTCGTCCGTCAGATAATCATCCGAGTCGACCGGAAGGAAAAACGGACTCTCGGACATGGACGCGCCAAGATTCATTGCCCTCGGTTTCCCGCCGTTTTCGGTCCGCACATAGCGGATGGGGAAGCGGATTTCATTTCTCTCTTCCGCTTCGATCTTGCCGATCCGTGAACGGTCGGGGTCTTTCGCTTCGCTCTCGTCAATCCGTGAACGCGCGGGGGCTTCCGCTTCGATCTCCTTCATCCACGACCGGACGAGTTCTTCCGTTCCGTCCGTGGAACCGTCATCCACGATGAGCCACTCGAAATTCCCGGTTTTCTGGCGAAGAAGCGACCGGTACAGAACAGGAAGCGTCGATTTTCTGTTGTAGGTCGGCGTAAAGACCGTGATCGTCGTCTTCCTCATCCGCACCTCTCCTTCCATGCAATCTTTCAGCCGCCGGCTTTCATCACGTCCGCTGACCCGCTTCATCACACCCCGCCGACCAGCCTCACCCGCCGACCGTCATCACGCCCCGCCGAGCAGCCTCAACTGCGGTGCCGCAGCCGCCCCAGCCACCGGCGTCCCGCAAGTGCTGCCTTCGCGGTGCCGATCGCCACCGGGCTCCCGCTTTCTGCAGCCTTTCCGAGGAGCTTCCGGAGCGGTCCGGCTCCTTTTGCGATATCGATCGATTCCGCACGGCAGACCGCGCGGATCCGTCCGCAGACTTTTGCAAAAGCATCTCTGCTTTCTTCGAGGTCCGCGTGAAAAAGCGCGAAATATGCGTAATCGCCGATCCTCTTCTCTATGATGTCACGATTTTCTCCCGACCAAGCGCCGCCCTCTGTGAGGAAGGCCTTCATCGATAAGAGAATTCTGATCTGTGCTTCATAATCAATTTCCCTGTCCGAGGTGAGCGCCGTTGAATTCTCCGCGTTCTGCAGATAGAAGTAACCGGGCTTTGCCTCGTAACGGATGTTTTTGACGCGCCGGTACAACCGCAGATAGAAATCCAGATCTTCCGCGAGCGTCAGCGATTCATCAAAGCGGATACCGTCCGCCAGCTCCGCCGGAAAGATCTTTGCCGCCACGCAGCCGTAGAAACCGGTCTCGGCCTGTACCCTCGCAAATGTCCGATAGAAGCTGTCTCTGTCGAGTATCCCGTCCTGAAAAGGAAGGATCACATCCTCCCCCGATGCCGCGCCATTATGCCGCGCACCGGCGTCACTCGCGCTTTCATCTCCGGCATGTCCCGTCCCGGAATCACCCGTACTTCCTTTTCCGGCATGTCCCGTCCCGGAATCACCCGTACTTCCTTCTCCGGCATGTCCCGTCCCGGAATCTCCCGTACTTCCTTCTCCGGCATGTCCCGTCCCGGAATCACCCGTCCTTCCTTCTCCGGCAGGAACCGTCCCGGAATCACTCGCGCTTTCTCCGGCTGGTACCGTCCCTGTATCCCGCACCTTGCGGTAGCCGATCATCGCCAGATCGGCATCGCCCCTGCGGATCAGCGCGAATAATCGCTCCAGATAGTCCGGCGCGATCGCATCATCCGCATCGATGAAGGTCAGATACCGGCAGCAAAAACGTCCGCAGGCTTCCTCCATGCCTCGGTTTCTGGCAGCCGATACCCCATGGTTTTCCGTGTGAAGAACGAGCACGCCGCCATCCGCGACCGTCCGACCCGTTTCGGTCTCAAAGGCCTCCCCGGCAAGTTTATCCAGGATCTCGCCCGATCCGTCCGTAGAACCATCATCTACAAAGACACAGCAAAAATCCCGGAAGGTCTGTCTCCGCAATCCGGCAGCAAGTTTTTCCAGATATGCACTTTTGTTGTATACGGGAATAATGACGCCGATTGAAGCCACGATCTCCTCCTGCTGATTTCTGTTGCCGCTGTGCCCTTGTGCAAACGTTCTTATCTTACTTGCACAGTAGCGGCAGGCCGACGCGGAAACGGTACATCTGTGTCAGTACTTTCAATTTTGCCGGGATCGGCAGATCCCAAAGGTCGATGCGTCCGAACATGGCCTGCACCTTCGGGTCGCAAAGGATCTCCTTCGCCGCCGTGACACGTTCCTTTACCGTCAGATCGCTCTCGGCGAGGATGTCGCCGACCGCGTTCCAGACGAAGAAAAGCAGCATGCGGTCGATCTGCGGATTGAAGTCCGGATCGTACCTGCCGGCAAAAACTTCGAGCGCGCGGTCATACAGTTTCTCATAATCCTTCCATTTGTCCGGCGCAAACGTATGCGAAGCGGACATTTTGTGGATGCAGTAATGATAAAAATACGCATCCTTCATGTAATAGAAGGAGCCGCAGGCAAGCATCAGTTCCGCGCCGAACAGCAGATCCTCGGAAAAACGCACACCTTCCACGTACCGCGGAAGCGGATTTCCCGACGAAAGCTCTCTCCGGAACAGAAGGAGCCAGTTGGAGATCGAAGCGGGATAATCCACATCGACCGTCATCAGCAGCTCCGGATAATACTCATCGCGAAGCTGGTACTTATCATAGAAGCCCTCGCGGATCCCGTGCGTGAACTCCTCCGACTCACCGTTATCCCACTCCTTGATGCAGTCGCAAAGGACCACGTCCGCGCCGTTTTTCTCCGCGGTCTCCAGCATCTTCTCGTACATCACGCGGTCGATGTAATCATCGCTGTCCACAAACGCGATATAATCACCGGTCGCCTCCGACAGGCCCAGATTGCGCGCGGCGGAAACGCCCCTGTTCTCCGTATGAAAAACTCTGACTCTCGGATCACGTTCGGCATACGCGTCGCAGAGCGCGGCCGATCCGTCGGTCGACCCGTCATCCACGAGAAGGACCTCCAGGTCGGTATATGTTTGCGCAAGAACTGTCCGCATGCAGCGGTTCAGGCGTTCGGCAGCCTGATAAACGGGAATAATAATGCTGATCATAATACTTTATACACCTTCTCCAGTTCGTTTTTGTTCGTATAATCCGTAACGCGCGTTGCTGCTGCGAGACTCTCCATGCGTGCAGAATCGCGAAGCAGCCCGGCGATCCCCTTCGCGCAGCCCTCGATGTCCGTCGGAACGATGACCCCGTCCACGCCGTCACGAAGCTGCGACTTCGCTGTCGGATACGCGGTGATCACCACCGGCTTCCCCAGCATCTGCGCCTCGCAGACCGTAACGCACTTGCCCTCGTACCGGCTCGGCTGCACATACAGATCGCACGCCTTGATATACGGATAGGGGTTGACTTTCTTTCCCAGGATCCTGACGAAATCCTCCGCGCCTTCCTCCCTGATCCTCTGCCGGATCAGGGCCTCATCGCTTCCGTATCCGATCAGATACCAGGTCGCGGGAATGCCCATTTCGCGGATCCGTCTCGCGATCGCAGGAACGCTGTCGAAGTTTTTCGCGGTGCAGAAGCGGCCCACCGATAGGAGACGCACCGTACCGTCCTCCGGCATCTCATCGGCGGCACCCACTGCCGGCGCGTCCGCTTCGCTTCCGTTGTCGGACTCCTTTGATGCCGGCACGCTCTCCCTTTCGGGTTTCTCCTCCGCCAGTGCCCGGATCAGTTTCTCCGGAAGCACGTTGCCGCAGGGCAGGATCTTCTCAGCAAGCGTCGGAAAGAGCTGCAGAAAGCTCTTCGTGACCGCGTCCGAGATCGATACGATGTAATCGTACGCGCCCCACATTTTCAATTCGGCGTCGACATCGACGGCCACCCTGGAATAATCCGTGTGGATCCAGGCGATCCGCTTCCTTGCCCTCACCTTTTCCGCCGCAAAATAATGCGGTGTCATGAAGCTGATCACGCAGTCATATTCGGTCTCCGGCGCGATCGGCGGCATCAGCTTCCTCGTGAAGCGGTGGCTGTACTCCAGCGCCGCGGCGCTCTCTATTGCCCCCTCCGGCGCGTTTTCTGCCGCACTCTCTGCGGCATTTTTCGCCACTGCCCCCACTGCATCCGCCTGCCCTTTCGAATCGGCGGCGGGATGGTCCTCCTCTTTTCCACTCAAACTTCTTCGCAAGCTTCTTCTCAGGCCGCGATCATAGAACGCGGCGGCGATCTTGCCGGCAAGGCGCGCCGCTGTCAGCAGCACATGGCCTTCCCGCAGCGTGTCCTTCATCGGCCGTGCGAGTACCGTATAGGCCGGGATCTCCGGGAGGAGCCGGACATGCTCCGGAAGATAGGACAGCCATTCCCCCTCTCTTCGAAGGAGAAAAACGTCGACTTCATATCTTTCGGTATCGACGGCATCCAGGAAGCCGAGCAGGCTTTTTTCCGCGCCGCCGATCTCCAGCGAATGAGAAACGATCAATATCTTCTTCATATCTGTAGCTTTTTCTGTAGCTTTACCTGTAGCTTTATCTGTAGCTTTATCCGTAGCTTTGCCTGTAGCTTTTCTCTGTAAATTTCCCTGTCGTCATTTTATCACAGGTCTCTTTTCTTATGAAAGACATCTGTACCGAAGAGCCTGTGAAAGGGTCTGGTGAACCGGCTGCGCCACACTTCAGCTCCGGACATCCAGCTCTTCGCGAACCAGTGGATCGTGTGGGTATTCTCCGTTACCAGAAGCCGCCCCGTCGGGTCATCATACGGATTGAAAAAATCCGCCGGGTAGATCACTGCCCCGCCGACATTCTGCCGCTTCCCGTCACGGACAAGGCCCAGCTTTTCCAGCGCCTCCGTGTTCAGCTCCGGGCATCCTCTGGTACCGTGTTTTCCGTCCAGATAGATCGAATAGGCATCCAGCATCGCCAATACGGCTTCCTGATGAGGCTCCGCGCCAAAGCCCAGGCCCGTCGCCACATAGCGGTCATTCTCAAATCCGAAGAACGCGGTATCGAGCAGGTCGTCCAGCGGCCGGATTACTTCCACATCCGTGTCGAAGTAGACCCCGCCGAACCTCTCGATGATCAGAAGGCGAGCCCAGTCGCTCAGGAAGGCGAACTTTCCTTCGGAGAGACACATGGCCGCATAGCCGTTATCCGCCTCCGGAAAAGTCCGGAAAAACTTCGCCTCATCCCACGCAATGATCTCAAAATCCGGGCAGAACTTCCTCCAGCTCCCGATGCACTTTTTCGCCTTTGCCGGCAGGGGATTCCCGCCAAACCAGCAGTAATGGATCTGTTTGGGTATCATCGTCTCATCCTTTTCATCTCAATCTTTTCCCTTGACCCGGGTCACCGCCGCCAGAAGGCAGCCCAATGGCAGCAGCAAAGCCGTAAGCAACGGCCTCGGCGAATCCGCGAGAAAACCGTTTTTCCCTGCCAGAAGGCAGCTTGCGTCATAGTGGATCGCCGTCTTCAGAAGCACCTTCGCGCTCTTCCGGTAGGTCAGATCGATCCGCCGCAGATACGCGAAGCCGTTCGGATTTCTGAGATACTGTTTCCACATCGCCGCGCTCGATCCGTCCGCCTGATAGTCCACGATGCAGAGGACCGCCGGCAGCACGTACAGCTGATATTCCTGATCGCACAGCGTATACTTCGTGTTCAGCCCGACGTATTTCTCCCCCGCAAAAACGGGATACGGCGGCATCTCACGCATCACATCGGTCCGGTAAACAAGCTTCTTGTCTCCGGCACCGCCATTTTCATAATAGCCGGAAAGCGTGGTCTCCGAAAGACCTTCCGGGAAGCCTTTGCCGATGATCCTTCCGTTTGTATCCGCGTCGAGGCCGATGATTCCGGCATAGCCCCGGCCGCAGACCTTGTCCCAGGTCTCGCGGATCAGCCGCACGGCCCCGGGTGCCAGCGCGTCATCGGAATCGATGCAGACATTCAGTTCCGTATCGATCATCTCATATGCCGTATTGTGGGCGGTGTGCATGCCGCCGTTTTCCTTGTAAACGTAACGGATCTCGAAGGGGTTTCCCTCCTTCATCCAGTTTCGTACAAGCTCCTCCGTCCCGTCGGAGGAACCGTCATCGATGATCAGCCAGATAAAATCGGTGTCCTCCTGTGCTTTCAGTGATTCGTAGAGGACAGGCAGTGTATGCGCCCGGTTATAGGTCGGTGTAAAAACCGTCAGAAGTTTATTCATCGCCGCGCCTCCGTGTCACAACTTTCTCTGCCGAGATTATCCCGGCAGTGCAGATAAAATTCCTGCAGCTTCGCCGCGTTCTCGCAAATGTCATAGCCGGCACGGCGGACATCCTCCGCTCCCGCTTTTCGCAGCCTTTCGTATTCCGCGCTTACTTCCGCGTCCCGAATGCTCTCCTGCAGCCTTCCGCCTTCCTTGTTCACACCTCGTTCCGCGAGCCGCAGGATCTCATCGGCCCACTCCGAAGCGGAGGACTCCAGCCGCAGCCGCTTTGTGCTCTCCCTCACGCAGCACTCTTCCGGCACGCGATCGGACAGGAGGCAGGGAAGGCCGGACGCCTGTGCTTCCATAACGGACAGGGGAAGCCCCTCGAACAGAGACGGCAGACAGAAAATATCCATTGCCGACAGCAGATCCGGCACATCACTTCTGGCTCCGGCAAAAATCACCCTGTCCCGGATCCCCAGTTCGTCCGCCCGTTTCCGCATCTCCGGTTCCAGGTCTCCGTCTCCCGCGAGAAGGAGGACCGCATCCGGACGTTTCTTGATAAGTTCCGCAAAAAACGCCAGCAGAAATGTGTGGTTTTTCTCTCTTCGAAAGCGTCCCACATGACCGACAACAAACGCGTCTCTGCCGATCCCCATCCCGGCTCTTACCCGTGCGCGCGCGATCGGGTCGTAGGTGAAGGCAGCCGTATCGATGGCGTTGGGAAGAACCCGGAAGGAATGATCACCGAACATCCAGTTCCCCGCCGCCTCGCCGCAGGCGAACAGGTGCGTGGCATACTTCGGAATCGTACGCTTATAGAAAAGCTTCACAGGATAACGAAGATCCCTTGCCTGGCTGGCGTTGTGCGCATGCGCGATCCGTACAGGCACCCCGTGCTTCGCCGCCTCCCGAAGCGGGATCCCCGCCATGCAGTCGAGGTGCGAATGGACGATATCATACTCCGGATGCGCGGAAAAAAAAGACCCGAGTGCCTGCCGGTAGGACGCGCTCATCGGATTGAGGCGCGGCAGACGATAGATCCTGCCGCCCAGCGACCGGATCTCTCCGTCATAATCAGCCTCAAAGTCGCGGTGCGTCAGAAAATCAAACTGCACCTGATCCCGGTCGAAATGACGGTAATAATTCATCAGCAGTGTTTCCAGACCGCCGCGTCCCATATAAGTCACAACCTGCAGTACCCGAATCATAACAAAACCTCACTCCCAGTCAACGTACACCCTGTTCTCTTCGCAGTAAGTATCCCGACGCGGCACTTCCGGCGCCGGTTCGTGCCGTCACCGCTGTTCTGCGCTGTTTCGTGCTGTTCTCGCTCAGATCAGTCCCCAGCCGATATGCATCTGGTAGTAATAGAACCCGAGGAAGCCGAGGATCGCCATCAGCTTCAGTGCCAGCGCCGAGCGCGGGGTAAACATGTGCCGGATCTCCCAGGGGAGAAGGCAGCCCATTCCCCACAGACTGCAGTAGATCGGCAGTCGTCCGATGAAAATGCCGGACGTGACCATGCTGATCAGGTAGAGTCCTGTGGAAATGATCGACATGTTGACGCAGACATTCACGAACGGATCATCCGCCTCGCGGATATAGCGCAGCCCGACAAGCGACAGGATCGTCGGAATCGAATAAATAAAGACACGGATCGGACTCGTTCCGTCGTCCTCCCACTCCTTCCAGTCGCTGACCACGCTGGAATACTGGGTATTTGAAAGCATGCCGTCCAGCAGATCCGTGAACCGCCCGACGTAGGCGATCGCAAGCAGCGCCGCTGCCAGCAGCAGAACCGTTCTGAGGTTCCATGCCCGTCCCTGTACGATAAAGAGCACCGGCAGCATCAGAAGCGCCGACTGGTGCATCGTCGATGCCAGCAGGATCAGAAGGATCGCCGGCACAAACCGCCGCTTCACAAAGAGCGCCGTTCCGGCAAAAATGATCGTGACCGCCATAAACTGCCGGATTCCGTTGTGCATCCAGGAAATATAGTCGGTCGTTGCCAGAAACAGGAAGGTCGACAGCAGAAAATCCGAGGAGTATTTGCGAAAGACCATTGCCAGGATGAGTCCCTGGATCAGCGCGATGATCCCCAGATAGATGATCGTATTTTCGCCGAAGACCGCCTTGATCAGCGCGCTCAGCGCGTAAAATCCCTGATCCTTGGGAACGTTCATCAGATATCCCGGAATGGCACCGATCGACGAAGGCATCTTGTGAAATTCCTTCAGGTACATTCCCGTATCCGCGTAAGTCGCCTTCCTCGTCGCCGCGCCGATAATAAACGGCAGCCAGGTGATCACGGCAAAGCCGACCCGCACACGGATCTTCCGCCTGCCGCAGACGATCTCTTCACTGTATACATATTCCCTGAGAAAAACGGTCAGCAGCCATACGACTGCCATCCAGATCCAGACATATTTAAAAAAAGCCATTGGCTCTCCTCAATTCTTCCAGTATTCTGTCCACAACGTCCGCGCGGTTGAACTCCGTCTCCATCTTCTGCCGGCCGCGGCGTCCCATTTCCTCCCGCTCTTCTCTCGAAAGGTGCAGCATTTCTTTCATCGCCGCGTAGAGAGAATCCGCGTTCTTCGCCTCGCAGAGGAAACCGGTCCTGCCGTTCTCGACAGACTCCCGGCAGCCCGGAATATCGGTCGCGATGACCGGGCGTCCCGTTGCTTCCGCTTCCAGTATAACATTTGACATCCCTTCATGCCAGCTGGGCATCACAATACAATCCGCCGCCGCGTAAAAGGCCGCCGGATCTTCCTGAAAACCGTGCCAGACCGCAATGCCGGCATCCGCCAGCTGCTTCGTCAGCGCCTCGAACTCGTCCTCGTAGAAGCCTGCCAGATCGAGCACGAATCGCCGCGGCATCTCATTTGCCTGCGGTTCTTCGCCCACGTTCGGCTTCCCGTCTACGATTGCGTTCTCTTCCGCGTGTGTTTTCTCGTCGTTCGCCTCATCGCTCGCAATCGTTATCTCGCCCGCGAGCCTCTCCGCCGCGGCGAAGAGCTCTCGGATCCCTTTTTCACGCATCAGCCTGCCAAGATACAGGAAATGAAACACCTTCGAATCGGGATATGGCACATACGGGAAGCTTTCCGTGTTCACGCCCGCCCCGTTCAGGACAACGATCTTCTCCTCAGCCGTGATCTTCTCCCTCCGGAACAGATCCGCGTTTCCTTCATTCTCGAAGAAAACTCTTTCCGCTCCCCTGCAGGATCGGCGGTAGAGCATGGTCACCAGTTCGCGGATCCCCTTCTTCTGAAAGGCGGTGCCGAGGCCCTGAACGGTGATCGCGTAAGGGATCTTCATCCGCCGGCAGAGATCCGCCGCATAGAGATTCGGCTTCACCGACCAGGTAAGCACAAAGTCCGGTTTTTCCTCGCGAAGAAGCTTCTGATAAAAGCGGTACAGCTTCAGCTCCTCCCCGGGGTTCATGCCGCGGCGATCGATCTTTGTCTCGATCATGCGGCAGCCCATGGCGGCAAAATCCTCCTGGTGCCCCGTAAACGGCGTGCTGATCAGAACATCGCCCTCTTCGAGCAGCCTCGCTGTCAGCTCGCGCCGAAACTGCCAGAACATGTACGAATGATTTGTGATCAGCAAAATTTTCTTACGCTTCTTCTGCTTCTTCTCAGGCATCCTTCTTCCCCTCACGAACACCATCCTCTTTTAAAACAGCAAAAGCAGTTCCCCACAGACAGAGAAAGTCTGTCAGAAAACTGCAATGATCCGCATACCATCCATCCAGTGCGGCTTTTTCGGAAATTTCAAGCTCGTCCCTACCGTGGATCTGCGCCCAGCCGGTGAGGCCCGGAACGCACCGGTCCGACCCGTTCTTTGAACGCTCCGCGATCAGATCCTCCTGATTCCAGAGTGCCGGTCTGGGACCGACGAAGCTCATCTGCCCCGCCAGAATATTGAACAGCTGCGGCAGCTCATCGAGACTCGTCCGTCTCAGAAAAGCGCCCGATTTTGTGATCCAACGATCCGGATCCTCCAGAAGATGCGTCGGCATGTCGGCCGGTGTATCGGTTCGCATCGTTCGGAATTTGAGAATAGGGAAAAACGTGATCTCCCCGTTTTTCTTCTTCCCGACCCTCTTCTGCCGGAAGAAGACCGGCCCTTTGGAATCCAGTTTCACGGCCGCCGCCAGGAGCAGCAGCAGCCAGGACAAAAGGATCAGCAGTAGAGCCGCTCCCGTCAGATCCAGGATCCTTTTTATGATTTTGCGGTACATATATTGGTCTCCTCAACAACGGTTTCGGCAGACGGCTAGAGCGACTCGATATCCGACTCCGCCGGGGATGGCTGTGCCTCCTCATGATAGGTCGGCACGATACGCTTCAGAAGTTCCCGGATATCCGCCGCATTCCCCATAGCTCTTTTCTCAAGTTCCAGAATGTTCTCTTCCGTCTCCTCATCGTCCATCTCGATGGGCTGGCCGATAAAGATGCGGTTATTGGCCGTTTTCTCCATTCCCTCTTCCGCCATCAGCAGCTCCTCGTACAGTTTTTCTCCCGGACGAAGGCCGATATAACGGATCTCGATATCGACATCGGGCACATAACCCGACAATTCGATCAGCAGTCTGGCCATATCATCGATACGGACCGGTTCGCCCATATCGAGGACGAAGATCTCGCCGCCCTTCGCATAGTAGGATGCCTGCAGGACGAGAGATACCGCTTCCTTGATCGTCATGAAGTAACGGATCACCCGCGGATCGGTCACCGTTACGGGGCCGCCAGCGGCGATCTGCTTCTTGAAGAGCGGGATAACGCTTCCGCTGCTTCCGAGGACGTTGCCAAACCGGACCGCGGAAAAACAGGTCTGCGGATATCTTCGAGCCATCATCTGGATGATCATTTCGCAGATCCGCTTCGTGGTTCCCATTACATTGGTCGGATTGACCGCCTTGTCCGTGGAAATCAGAACGAACTTCTTCACTCCCGCTTTGGCAGCCGCTTTGGCTGTATTTGCCGTTCCGAGCACATTATTCTTGACTGCCTCGTTGGGGCTGTCCTCCATCAGCGGAACGTGCTTGTGTGCCGCTGCGTGATAGACGACATCCGGTTTCACTTCCCCGAAGATCTGCGAGATCCTGTCCGTGTCACGAACGGATCCGATCAGCGTCACGAGATTCAGCTCCGGATAGGTCCGTTTCAGTTCCTGCTGAATATAGAAGGCATTGTTCTCATTGCAGTCGAGGATCGTCAGCTGCCCCGGCTGCGCCGCGGCGATCTGACGGCAGAGCTCACTTCCGATCGAGCCGCCGCCTCCTGTGACCAGAACGTTTTTGCCCCGGAGAGCCTGATCGATCTCCTCCAGATTGACCTTGATCTCATCGCGTCCGAGCAGATCTGTGATCTCCACATCCCGAAGATCATGGACCGAAGCTTCGCCGTTCAGATACCGGGTCATACTCGGAAGGATCGAGATCCGGCAGCCTGTACTCTTGCAGATATTCAGAATCTCACGACGAGTCTTGTCATCCGCCGAAGGGATCGCGTATACGA